>CAOJZE010000043.1 GCA_948466095.1 uncultured Clostridium sp. | reverse complement strand
TCATGCTTTCACACACACAGACACACACACTCACACACTCACACACACTCACACACACACACATACACACACAAAATACATGTATCTGTAGTCCAAACTTAAAAATGCATCATGCACTTTTATCTGCTAAAGGTGGCAGACATATTAATGGCAAGAGTAAAAGCAAATTTAAGAAAAGTAGAAGCTGTTTCTAGCAATAAGATAGTAGAGCAACCAAGTGAAGAAAAGAAGAAGGAAAGCAAGATAGTAGTAGGAGACTTAGAATTAGACTTGGATAAATTTGAGGTTAAGGTTAGAGGAGAGGTAATCGATTTAACTTTAAGAGAATTTGAGGTTTTAAAATTTTTAGCCTCACAGCCAGAGCAAGTTGTTACGAGAGAAACTTTATTAGAAAAAGTATGGGGCTATGAATATTATGGAGATATTAGAACAGTTGATGTTACCGTTAGAAGAATTAGAGAAAAAATTGAACAAGATACTTCTATACCTAGAATATTAATTACAAAAAGAGGAGTAGGATATTATATAGCTTCAAAATAGAAAAAATTGTGGAAGAGGAGTTTCTCTTTCGCAATTTTTTCAAATTACAAAGTGTTTTTAAAATAAAATCATTATTGTGGCTGGGTACATTGTTATTTGTCGAAAAATGCGATGAAAAGTAGGAAAAAATAAGAAAAATGCCTTGACAATTAATAGGATAGAAATTATACTTTTAATGAATTATATAATTTGTGAAATGATATAAGGAGGGAGGATAGTAAGTCGACTGAAAAAATTTATGAATAGAAAATTTGTATCAAAAAGTAATAGAGTGTTAAGAAAAGTTTTAAATTCAAAAGAAAATTTAGATATCTTACAAGATTTTATAGAAACGTTTTTAAAGATAAAAATTCAAGAAATCGAATTAAATCCATATTTAGAAAGTAAATCAAATAATTTGCCATCTCCAGAGAATTTTGGCATTGCAGATGTAAGAATTAAACTACAAAACCAAGAGGAATTAAATGTTGGAATTCAGTTTATAGATGGAAAATTTGCACAAAATAAAATGCTATTATATTATGCACAGATTCATTCTAATCAATTGGAATATCAAGACAATAGGAAGATGGCAAAAACCATTACGATTAATTTATTAGATTTTAATTATTTAAAGGCAGAAAATTATTTTAATAAAATTGTAATACCATCCAAAACAGAGCATCAGATTGAGTTATATGTATTAGAATTACCAAAGTTTGTGCCAAATAGGGAAAAGTTATGGGACAAGCAGGAGGCATGGATGATGTATTTATGTGGCTCACAACAAGCCTCTATACAAGAGGTTTTGAAACTATGTGATAAAATTAAAAAATTGGATGTCTTGTTAGAAGAATATTGGGAAAATGAGACAATGGAATAGAGAATTTATAAATAAAAAATAGGCTTAAGAAGAACAAGCCTTCTTAAGCCTTATAAAGTTATAGTAAGATTATTTCAGAACCATTTCTAATAGAAGTTTCTTTTACTGTTAAATTTGGATCAAATGGATTTGCTGTCAATTTATCATATAAATTTGGCATTTTTTGTGGCTGATAGTAACCACTACTAAATTCATAAACAGCTTTTATTAATAGATTAATTACATTATAGATTCTTTTGTTTAAAGGAATCCATACATCATATTGTTCTTCCATCATAGGGACATATAATTTAACTAATATTTTATTCATCGTCGTCACCTGATTCTTTCATTCCTAAAAGTTTTATAAATATTGGTTCACCTTGTTTTACGGCATAACCAAAACTAATACCGCAATTATTAACAATGTCTTTACCATTTGAATCTACATTTAATAGATATTGGTCATCTATACCATTTCCTACCCATATACCAGTATCTCCCATAAGATAATCTTTGTACCATTCATCATATTCATGATTTTTTAATCGAGTTGCATTCTCTACAAGAAGGAAACTATATTTTTCTGTTTCTTCTGCTTTTTTGAGCATTTCTGCAAATTCATCTTCTTCTATTTCATTTAAAAACTTATCGATTCCTATGATGATACATAGCGAATATTTACTATTTTTTGCGTTTTTTTCTATTTTAGAGACTAAATGGTTATATGTATCGGATAAATCAATTTTTTTAGCTTGTAATGCTCTTTCTGCATCAATTATATTTATTTCTATCTCTTTTAATTGTTTTAGACCTTCTAATATATGAAGAGTAAATTCTATGCTATCTTCTACATTTTTTGAAGTAATGATATGGATAAGGTTTTTTGTAAAATCATAGGTAAAAGCAGTAAGGCTTTTTTTCGCAATGCCTATTGGTACAGTGGTTAAATCTGTAAAAGAGTTTTCTACATCTTCCCATGTGACTTTATTAGGTAACACTGGTATAGGCTTAGCCATTGTTTTATTTTTTTCTTTTAAATTTTCATTTGTTTCTTTTATATGTAGATTCCAATTTTCAGGTTCGCATATTTTAGCTGTTTGGAATTCATAAATTTCTCCATCAATAATATCTAAGAGTCCTCTACCAAAGATAGGGGAAGGTCTTTTCTTTCCTACTTTTTCAAAGATATTATAATAGTCATCTTCATTATTTAATTGCAAAGCTATGGTTTGTTTGAAATTCTGAGCTAAACGGTATCGTATATCATTATGAGTATTGGCCGTAATCAAGAATGTAATGCCACACTTGATACCTTCTCTTGTTAGCATCTGTAAAGTATCTTCATAATCATCTTCATAATTTTCAGAAAAGGCTTCATAATTATTTATGATAATTACCAGCATTGGCATGGATTCTTCACTTTTTTGTAAATATAAATTATAATCTCCATTGTATTCTGATAATATAGATTTTCTATCTCTAATTTCTTTTTGAAGCATATCAAAAAGTCTACTAAGTTTTTCAACATCATTGATAAAAACAACATCACCAACATTTGGACTTTCTTTAAAAATCTTTAATGCTTCACTACCAAAGTCTAATAGATATAACTGAACTTCTTCGGCAGTATGTGTTGTCATAATATCATATACAACCGTACTTAATAATGTTTCTTTTCCACTATCAGCATTTCCAAAAACAACTGTATTTCCTCCATTAGAAAGATTAAGGTTTACAATTCCTTGACGTTGATTAAATGGGTCATCATATTCACCAATTACGGGAGAAATTATATTTTCTTTTTCTTTGATATGATATTTTTTTCTTAGGTCTTGAATATAGATGGTTTCTGGAATGGTGTCTAACCATAACTGATTTGATTTTATGTTTTCTTGTTTTGCTAAGTTATACATATATTTAACAATATTCGTTAATTGGTCTCCTTGACTACTAACTACTTTTTGAGAGGAATTATCTAATTTTTTTATAATAGTTCCAATATTAGCAATAAATTCAATTGAAGTATCTAGCTTTTTTTTGATGGTATCAGATGGAAAATAGGGGGCACCTGACCAACCAGATTGTCCTAAAGCAAAATATTCATTATTTCCAACTTGTATATAAAATTGTCCTGCATTTCTTAAATTAGCAGCATCAGGTCTTTGGATGATATCCATACTATCTTCTCTAGCTTGTACTTTTAGACAAATTCCAAATTTACTATTACTACGAATTTGGTCATTTACAATTCCTGCTGGTTTTTGTGTTGCTAAAATAAGATGTACACCTAAACTACGTCCAATTCTTGATACACTCATCAATTCTTCCATAAAATCTTCTTGCTGTTGTTTTAATTCCGCAAACTCGTCACAAATGATTAATAGATGAGGAATTGGTTCATCAACAATGCCTTCATGATATAGTTTCTGGTATTTATAGATATCAATTGTACTTTCATCTGTTTTGTCTCTCGCTTCGTTAAAGACAATTTGTCTTCTTCTTAATTCACTTTGAATGGAAGATAAAGACCTTTGAAGCCCTACTGTGTCAATATTTGTGATAGTTCCTACTAAATGTGGTAATCGCGAGTCTTTTTTCATGAATGCTCCTGCCAATCCACCACCTTTATAGTCAATTAATAAAAAGGTTACATCGTCAGGGTGATAATTAATTGCTAAGGATAGAATGTAAGTAATGATAAATTCACTTTTTCCAGAACCTGTACTACCAGCAATTAATCCATGTGGTCCATGAAATTTTTCGTGAATATCAAGAATAATAGGCATGCCAGTACTATCAATACCAATAGGAGCTTTTAAAGATAAGGTAGAGTCATTTTTATTCCATTTTTCTAATATATTTAATTGTTCAATACGACCAGCATCATACATTTCTAAGAAAGTATAGTTATTAGGCAGAAGAATTTCACTAGAGGAGGTATATTTAATTGGAATATTTGCTAAATTTCGGGCAACTTCTTCAAACTGAAAATTTTCAGAAGCTTCAAAAGAAAATTGTATATGGCTTTTTTTATCAGAAGATAAGGATATTTTATTATCAAAAAGCATACCCAAAGCTCCATTAATGTTAATAAATGTTTTACATTCATTTGGTAATTGTGTTAGATTATGATTCATACATAAAAGGCTAAAACCTAAATTACTTTTCATTTTTAAGATGTCTGTTATAATTTTTAAATTTTCTATCATTTTATAATCATCTGTAATAATCAAATAATAAGGGGAAAACATCTTATAATCTATTCCATCAGCTTCATACTGCATTCTATTTTGTAATTCTTCTTCTAAATATTTAGAGATTTCTCTCATATCATTATAGTCGTCAGCAAAAAAACGAATTTGCTTAGTATTATTCCAAACATGTGGTAACATTTTTAGGTATTCCCATTTTTTTTCTTTATCTTCTTTTACAAGAAATACTAATTTTAAATCTTCATAACTTTGAAAAGCAATTAATTGCATAATAAGATTTTGAATGTATTGATACATTTCCTTATTATCAGCTTCTACTAGTGCAGAAATGTTCTTTTCAACCAAGGAAAGGGTAATAGGTACATCATCTAATTTTTTTGCTTCTTTGGCAATTCCTCCTAGAATTTCAACTAAATTATCATCATCCATTGTAAATTGTTCTTCTGGATATTGAATATCAATATTTAGTGGGACATTTCCACGACCTAGTCGAAGGGTGAGAAAATCATGATCTTCAATTTTTCTTTCCCATAAACGATGACTTTTACTTAAAATAATATTTTGACATTCTTTGGCAGATAGGTAGTTATTATATAGTGTTGATTTTTGTTTTTCTATAATTTCATTAATCACCATGATTCTTGAATTAAGGTATTTTATATATTTTTTGTGGCGATTTTCTTCATATCTTATTTTTTGTCTTTTTTCATATTTATGGGTTAATATTGGAAAAAGTATCATACTAATCATCATAACAAATGCCATAATGAAAGAAGGAGCAGTATCTTTAAAAGTTGCTGTTCCATTTAATAATCCACTCATGGATGAAAACATCGAAATCATCATGACTGCTCCCATAGATATGGTAGAACCAAGAACTAAGAAAGCAGGCATTTCTTCTTTGTTTTGTATTTGTGGAGGTGGGTCTATTTTAACTTTTTCACATTCTATAATATTAGCAATTCTAGGAGCTCTAGAAAAGTAATCATCTTTTGTATATAATTCTATTTCGCCATCTTCTGCATCTTGTGTATTTATCCTATCATATTTTGTTTCGTTCAGAACAAGATTATTTTTATTATAAATGACCTGTAAGGGATTCATAAAGATACTATTTCCTATTAGAATCAATTTTAGTCCCATAATAAAAATAACATCTCCATTATGTAAGACTGTTCTTTTTGTGGATATAGGAATATTATTAACAAAAGTTCCAAATTTTAAATCGAAATTTTCTATCATCCATTTACCGTTATCGAAAGAAATTCGAGTATGGGTTCTATTTACAAGTGGATTGTTATATGAGATGTGGTTATGCAATCCATTTCCAATTAAGATTTCTTTCGTGTTTTTGATATCTAGATGTAAAAAGTCTTTCTCATAAGAAGGAGAGCAATATAAAATAAATAAATCTTGATAATTTTCTAAATATAAAAAATGAATACTATATTCTTTTAGAATTATTTTATTCATTATTTTTTCATTATCTGGTTTTATTTTAATATCACTTTGGGAAATACTAATGCATTTTGAGTTGATTATTTTCATATAATTATTACTTGTAATCTGCCAATTTCCATTTGTTCCTTCTATATTAATTAATTTTTTTTCTATTTCTTCACTTTTATCACTAATCCAATAATTTCCGATGGTGGTTTGTGGTAAATTTATTTTATAAATAGTGTTTTTTCCTACTAATGTTGCTAACAAATATAACATCTCCTTTTTTCTTTTATTTGTTTATCTTTGTTCCACTTCTATTTGCTCTTTACTCATTTCTCGTATTAAAAATTTTTTTCAAAGCTACCAACGGATTCATTACCAGAAATGTTTTTTTCAAAGCTACCAACGGATTCATTACCAGAAATGTTTTTTTCAAAGCTACCGACAGATTCATTACCAGAAACATTTTTTTGAACGTTACCAACAATTTTACCAGCAATCTTATTAGCAGAAATGTTTTTTTGAATGGTACCAACAATTTTACGAGAAGCCTTAGAATTTGTTGCTTTAGTTTTGTTGGTTTTAGTATTTTTTGTTTCATTATTAGAGGCTTTTTGAATATTACCAATAACTTTATTGCTAGAAGTATTTTTTTTGATTTTACCAGTAATTTTATTACTAGAAGTGTTTTTTTGAATGGTACCAACAATTTTACGAGAAGCCTTAGAATTTGTTGCTTTAGTTTTATTGGTTCTAGTATTTTTTGCTTCATTATTAGAGGCTTTTTGAATATTTCCAACAACTTTGTTGCTAGAAGTATTTTTTTTGATTTTACCAGTAATCTTATTACTAGAAGTGTTTTTTACAAAGCTACTGACAGGTGATTCATTTTGAATGGTACCAACGATTTTACGAGAAGCCTTAGAATTTGTTGCTTTAGTTTTGTTAGTTTTTACTTGATTACTAGAAAGATTGGTTCTTGTTGATTTAGAATTTGCTACTTTAGTTTTGTTAGCTTTACTATTTTTTGCTTCATTACTAGATACTTTAGTTTTTGTTGATTTAGAATTTGCCACTTTAGCTTTATTAGTTTTGCTATTTTTTGCTTTACTACTAGAGGATGTAGTTTTTTTAGTTTTACTATTTTTTGTTTTATTGTTAGATAGTTTAGAATTAGCCTTATTTGCTAATCTATAATATGATAATTCTTTTAATCCAAGAACAGCAACTGCCTTAGAAGCTTTTTTATCAACATTTAGAAAATCATTAACTGTCTTATTCGCATGGGAAACCATACGTTTCAGATGAGTTATTGAATGATCTAGTTTACGAATGGCTAGAGATGCTTCTCCCTGTGGAGTCGAAACTCCTTTAGTTCCAGAAACTAGTTTCTGTTTTGCTGCTTGTAACGATTTTATATGTTTTTTTAGAATAGATATGTAGGTATTTTTTGTTTTGTTAACATCTATGAATACATCCATTTCTAATTTTTCTCCTATCTTAATTTTTTAGATTATCTTTCGATATATCTATTTTTCTTTAATTTTGGTTCTATTGGTTTACATATAAGAATATCATAATAAATTCAATCAAAAGTAAGTGTAACGCCATTTAAACATCTTTCGCGAAATTTTCCCTTCCCATATCTTACATACTCGGAATAGTAAGGCTTACAACATTCAACACCATAGAACGGATTATGTACTTTTTTATCGATTTTCCTTCCAGCTTTTTCACAGTCGCTTCTTATATCACTTAACTGAGTAAGGATACGATCGAGCTCCTTATAGCGCCAACCCAAGTCTACCCCCTTCCAGTCAACTCCGGTTCGTATAGACTACTGCAAATTGAAGTTGTTCTCTTACATAAGTTCTAAGTTCTTTCAAGTCATTATCAAGAATCTTCACTCCTCTAAAAAACTGGGATGTAGTAGAATCTAAGTTTTTTAAGTCATCCAGAATATCTCGGATAAGTCTGTTAGATTCAGATATTTTTTCATATTGTTTAATTGCAATATCTAAGACTCTTTCAAATTCTTTTTTCTTAGCAGTATATTTTTTTTTTAATTCGTTATAAATTTCTACTTTTTTATCCATAAGAACTTTCATTCCTTTCTTGAACCATTTATTATACATAATCATATATAAATACTTTCCTTGCCAACTGTATGTTCCAGTTAGCAAAGAAAATATTCATAAAATGAAATATTTTCTAATTTACAGTATTGTTAGTTTCAGCTTGTTGAATATCATCTTCATAAGCTGTGTAAAAGATGAATTCATATCTTCAAAAGCTGTTACTATTTGTTTTTTTAAGGTATTCTTTTTTTATTGATGATACTCTTTTCAAGCTTTTTTGTATTTTCGTCCATACGAAATATCCTTTCTTTCTCACTTTTTTAGAATTATGATAATTTGCTTTTTAATCAACATCTGCTTCTAAATTTATTAATTCTTTAAGCTTTTCTTTGAATGCTTTTTCTTCGTCATCATCTGCTAAACCTAAATGATATATTTTTTCTATTTGTGAATGGTTAAATAAACAGGTTTGGTCAGAAGATAAAAATCCTTCTGGATACATACATCCACTATAATCCCATATTTCTTCGTGATTGTCATCTCCCATTGCACAAAAACCTGTTATCATCACTCTTTTACTTCCACCTTTTAACATTACTACAGTACCTATTGGTAAGTATTTTTCTTCTATTTTATTCATCTAATTATTTCCTCCTCTTCATAACCTATATTTATATCTATTTTTCTAGCTCTTACACTGAACTCATTATATTTTAATACAGAAATAGGGATGTCTGAATTATTAGCTAATTGGACATTCATTTTATTTAATAATGAGTATAAATATAATAATTGTTTATCATGTAACTTATCCCATTCACTATCACTTAGTCCATTTTCATAAAATTCATCGTATCTCATTCCTATTACTATTGCATCATTTCTTGCTAGGAAGCTGTCACTATCGGGGCCGTAAAAAGTTTGGCAAGTTTTTCCATTTCTCATTACATCTTCAAATCTCAATCATTTTTCTTGATTCATCATCTAATTCATTATCATTATCATTATTATTTATCTTTTTTCAAAAAATTGTTGTTCAGATTCTGATAAATTTTCAACATAAACATTATTTCTGATGTAAAAGTATTTTAATGCATCACTTGAAAAATATTGATAAATATCCATATCTGCTTCATCTTGAACTTGAAAATTCAAACCACTATTTGCTATTCTTTCATCATATTGTTTAATATTTAATTTTTCAATTATAAATTTTGTAAATAATGTACATAGAGATAAATTTTTTAATGAAAGAGTAGTATTATCAGGATATATGGTTTGTAAGTTTTCTTCATCTAAATATTTTTGCCTCCATTCTGAATTTTATTATCTTTATTGTCTTTTAAATCTTCCATATTTTTTTCTGATACTTGGGTTAAATCGTCTTTTACATCACCTATAAAAGTTTGATTTTGATCTTCTAATTCTGATACAGTCTCTATAATTGTGTGATTATTTTCTAAATCTTCTATATTTTTTTCTGATACTTGGGTTAAATCGTCTTTTACATCACCTATAAAAGTTTGATTTTGATCTTCTAATTCTGATACTATTTCTATTACTTTGTGTTTAGACGCTTTAGTCTTTTTTGTGTTTGTAGATTTATTATTGGATAATTTAGTATTAGCGGATTTATTGGAAGGTTTAGTCTTAGTCCCTTTAACATTTGTAGATTTGCCAGTAGACAATTTATTATCAGAAGATTTATTGGAAGGTTTAGTCTTAGTCCCTTTAACATTTGCAGATTTACTATTAGATAATTTAGTATCAGCAGATTTATTATTTGATATTTTAGTTTTGTTTGTTTCTAAATTTTCTAAGTATTTTTCTAAGATTTTTTTAATTTGTTTTGATTCTTTTTCTGTAATAGAATTATTTTTATTCAAAATTTCAATTAGTTTTGGAACAGTAGATTTTGTAGTTCTTATTCCTAATGGAGCCAAAGTTAATACTATTGCACTTGCCAAATCTTTTGAGCTTATAGCTGTATTATTAGCAGTTAAATTTTTAAGTAATAAATTCCAATTTACTTTTTTAAAATTAATTTTTTTATTTCCTTTGAGTTTCTTAAATATTTTACTTGCATTAGGTTTCTTAAAATTGATTATTTTCTTAATGTTAGACTTTTTCAAAATTTTCTTAGGGTTCAAACGTTTAAAATTAATTTTTTTACTTCCTTTGAGTTTCTTAAATATTTTACTTGCATTAGGTTTCTTGAAATTAATTATTTTCAAAATTTTCTTAGGATTCAAACGTTTAAAATTAATATTTTTATTTCCTTTTTTTATTTTTGTTATATTTACAACTTCTCCACCTGCTGACCCAACTAATCCAATTCCTGCGTTTGATAATACAGATTTCCAACCACCTTGTTCTATCCAAACTTGTTCCCATCTTTTTCCAGAAGCGAGAGATTCTGTCGTTGTTCTAAAAGGTGTATCTAAAGCATTAAATCCAGTATCTATACCTACTCTTATTGCCGAATTAGCTGCTTGTGATGTTTTGCTTATCACTGAAACAGCTAATTTACTGCCAACATACCATTGAATACCTTCCCAAATTCCATTGGAGATTCCATATCCAAGACCTTTGAAGCCATTTTCTAAAGTGGTCCAATCTTCGGGCAATTCTCTAATTTGTTTGATTTGTTCATATTCCTCTTTTGTAATATTACCATTTTTAAAGTCGTTTTCTATGGATTTCCATTGTTGCTCATCTAAATTTCGAATCATTTTGTAAGAATTGTACTGTTCTTCAGTTATTTGCCCTTTTTTGTAAAATCTTTCAATACCTTCCCAAGAGGAATCTCTCATTTTTGCCCAATGTTCAGCAGTATACTTTCCTGTTCCAGCGGCTACAGCAATACCAGTACCTGTTCCTATTGTATTTGCTGTAGCCACACCTGCTCCGCCTACTCCAGCTGTTGCGAGAGTTAAAGCTACCAATCCTGATACATAACCTATTCCTGAAGCGACATTAGTTACAAAACCATTTGATTTAAACCATTCTGCTGCATTTTCATCAAGCCATTTTCCAAGCATAGTATTTTGATAAAAATTTTTAAATACATTATCAACATGATCTTCTGCAACAAATCCCATCACGTTCGCCCACATAGATGCTGTTTTAGAACTCCAATCATCAGTATTACCCGCTATTACACTTTTAACATAGGTGACACCATCATAGATACCAGTAAAAACACTACCAACTGCTGTTCCTAACATGACAATTAAATCCAATAGTGATTCTATAAACTGACATAGCCCTTTTATAACACCAGCAACAATATTAGCGACAGAAGCTGCTGTGGATTTTATAAAACTCCAACCAGGTTTAATTATGTGATTATAACTCCATTTACAAGCAGAGGTAACCTTTGATCCAACAAAACTAATTGCAGAATGGGCTGCTTTGGATATAGAAGTAGTTGCTTTTTTAGCAACTTTAGCACCTGTATTTAATGTTGTTGCTATTCCAGATTTTGCAGTAGTAACTACTTTTGAAGCGGTTCGTGTTGCCACATCTTTTGCAGCTGTAAGCCATTTTCCAGATGTAACCCAATTAAATATATTTGAGACAGTATTTTTTGCTTTTGTATCTGAACTATTATTTGTATTTGTTTTATCTATTTTTGCTCCTGTTTCGTCTAAAGCTTTAGAGGCTGCTTGAGTTTTAACGGTAGACAGAGTCATGTTCATAGTAGAAATTAATATTTGATTCATCACTTGAGCATTCTTTTTTTCAGTATTTTTGAAATTAATAATAACTTTGTCTAACCATTTTTCTATGCTTTTGATTTCTGATACAATATCTGATATATTTTGAGGATAATTTTTAAGTTGTGTGTAATATTTAAAATCAGTTGGTATATCAATTGAAGAAAGAATATTTTTGGAGGAATTTAAATATGTTACATTATCTCTTAGATTAGACATAACCTGTTTTTGTAAAGATTCTGCTTTGAATACAACTGCCATTATAGCCTCCTTATTTTTTATTTAATTTTTGTAGTTCATCATTTTTTTTAGTTGCTTTAGAATTTATGGAATTAATTTGTTTATTACATTCTGGTAAAATTGTTTCATTTAATTTTTTTATTAACTTATTAATGGTATCTATTTGCGATTCAATTTGTTGTCTTTTTCTAGCCACAGAGTTACTTTCACTAGAATAATTCTTCTTTAGCTCACTATATGCTGTATGCAAAGATTTTTTTGCATTTCTTAATTGTTTTAATGTATCTTCTAGTTTTTTACTCATATTTTGATATTTTACTCGAGTTGTATTTAAAGTTTTAATTTCTTTATTTAGAGAATCTGCATTTTCAGCCATAAGAATACCCTTTCTAAAAATAATTTGTATATATTTTTTGTAAAGTATTATAAATACTTTCCTTGCTAACTGTTTTCACAGTTAGCAAAGAAAACATTTATATATTTTATTTTACCGTATTGGCACTTTCTGCTTTTTGAATATCTTCTTTTGTTTGATTCATTAGTTTTGTAAATGATGAATTAATATCCTCAAAAGCTTTAACTATGTCATTCTTTAATTTTTTAAATTTTACTTTAAAAGCTTCGGATGCCTCACTTTGCCATTTTATTTTTCCATATTCAGTTTCTATGGTATTCATCTTAGCTTTTGCATTTTGAAAATTTTTAGAAACATTAGATTGGACAGTAGTAACTTGTTCTGTTAAAAATTTCATTCCGACATCATTAGAAATAGAAATGTTAGTGATTTTTTTGGGACTTTCTTTTACAGCTGTTGTTGCATTTGAACCTCTATCAGCTTGTGAGTAATTATTTGCTATAGTTTCTAAAGTGTAAGGAATTTCAGTAACAACTAGAGTCAATAATTCGTTTATTTCTGTTGTTATTTTATTAAATTCCTTAACTAAAGCATTGTATCTTTGTCCATACCAAGAAGTATGCATGTCAGCAACGCTTTTATAAGCTGATGTTAGTTCATTATTAAGGTCTTTTCCATATTGTCTCATTTGTTTTGCTTGATTAGGAATAGCTACATAATCTACATTTTGTATTTTAGCCATATTTTTCACCTCCTTTTTTCAACATTATTATGTTTGTTTTTTTACAAATATAAGGTATCAATAAAACTATAACTTGTCAAGAGTTTTTTTATTTATATTTCGGTTTTTTTCTAAAAAATGAAAAAAGTTATCCAAAAAATTAAAGAATTTTTGTAAAAATAAGGAAAAAACCTCGTTAGTTTGGTATAATTTAGTTGTAAATCAAAATATTACTAAACAAAAAACGGAGGTTCTTTCTATGAATAATTTTACCACAAACACC
>CAOJZE010000042.1 GCA_948466095.1 uncultured Clostridium sp. | reverse complement strand
AGACAATATATTCAACATAAATAAGGATAGTTATATATATTTAAAACAATTGCTAAAACTTCAAATTACTGATAATGGAATTAATATAAAGCCATTTGTAGTATTGTTATATTTCTTAGCAGAATTAGAATATTTATCAAAAGACGAATTTACTTATATTTTGCCATTAGCTACTAACAGAGAATATACAGATTTAATGTTAGAAAATATAAAAATGCTTAGAGATAATAAAAAGACGATAGAAGGCATTATTCAAAGCAAGATGGATAATATGTTTAATTATAAGTCAGCTATTGAATTTATAAAAGAAAATGGAATAAACGATATTGAAGAATTTTCTACTATAGATATGGGAAGAAAAGGAACAAAGTATATAGAACCAATGTATAAATTTTTTAATGATTTATATGAAATATCGCAAAAAGAATTTGATGAAGAAGCATTAGATATAATAATGGCATTTATAAAAGAACAAACAAAGAAAAATTCAAAAGTTTCCAAGTATTGGAAAGAGTATCTTAAATATTCTCCAAGAATATTAACAGAAGAATATATAGAAGAGATTAAAAAAATACCTTTATTTAATTTTAAGGATAAAAAGGAATATGCTATAGAATTTTTTAAGATAATGCATACTGCAAAATGGAAAGCTACATTAGAAGATTATGCAGATTTAAATAAAAGATATATTTCATTATCTGATATTGTTATCTTTGATGATAAAATAGAATTAGATGTATTTCCTAAATATTTCTTTTTAAATATATCAAAAGAGATAGTAAATACACCCATTTTAAGCAAAGAAGAATATAATAATTTCATTTTAGAAGATATAGAATTTAATAAAATATATAATTGTCTGGATATAAATGTTAATGATGTAATAATTCAAATTCAAGCTGATTATCCAGATAGAGTTGTAAGCAAGGATAGTATTAAGACATTTATTGAAGACGAAAAATTGAGGAGATTTAACGAGTTAATTGATAATAAATTTAATGAAAATCAACTAATCAAATTGTTTAAAGCTATTGAAAGTAACAATAGAAATTTAATTAATGAATATGCAGAATGGAACTCAGATATACCAACAATCTTTGAGTATATTTTAGGTATAACATGGTATAGATTTAGTAATAGAATTGGAAATATTTTAGAATATATGAAATTAAGTTTGGATGCGAATTTATTACCAAAGACTCATGCGGCAGGAGGTACAGCTGACATAGTGTATGAATATAACAAAGCCAATCAATATCCAAAACACAAGGTTTTATTAGAAGCAACTCTTACAGAGTCAACATCTCAAAGAAAAAATGAGATGGAACCTGTGTCAAGACATCTGATGAGAGAAATTCAAGAGAATGACAATGATAATACATATGCTGTTTTTGTAGCAAATATATTGCAAGAAGAAGTATTAAGTGATTTTAGATTTAGAAAAAATTATCAATTTAGAAGCAAAAATTCTGTAAAGACAGGATTAAAGATAATTTCTCTTTCTATTCAAGATATAATAAAATTAATCAATGTGAAAGTACAATATTCAGAGTTATATGAAATATTTGAAATTGCTTATAATGATACTGAAATTAATGATTTAGAGTGGTATGAAAAACGAATAAAAAATAAAGTTGATAATTTATAGAAAAAGAGTTGAAAAACTCTTTTTTTATTGCTATAATTTTAGTGTGCATTAGATGCCTTGAAAGGAAATAATATATAATGAGAAAACTAGAGATAAATAATAGAAGATTTTTAGGTAGTAAATATAAGTTGCTAAATTTTATAAAAGATACTGTAAATGAGCATTGTAAAGATGTTAAATCTGTAGTAGATGTATTTGCTGGAACAGGGGTTGTAGGTAGCTTGTTTTTAAAAAATGGCAAAGAAGTATATTTTAACGATTATTTAAAATCAAATTGTTATGGTTATAAAGCATTTTATGAATATGCAAAGGTTGATATAAAGAAACTTGAAAGAATAATCAATGATTATAATGATATGGAAATAAATGAAGAGAACTATTTTTCAAAAAATTTTAGTGATACATATTTTAGCAGTAAAGACTGTAAGAAAATTGGATTTATTAGAGATGATATTGAAGATAAATTTAAAAAGCAACAAATTAATGAAAGAGAAAAATGTATATTGATTGCAAGTCTTATATATTCAATGGATAGAGTAGCAAATACGGTAGGACATTATGATGCTTATAGAAAAATAAAGAGTATAGAAGACAAGTTCTTGATGTATATGCTTGATGTTACTGAAAAAGGCGAAAAAAAATCACATATTAGTAATTTAGATGCAAATGAATTTATAAAAAATGTAAAAGCAGATTTAGTATACATAGATCCACCTTATAATTCAAGACAATATTGTGATGCTTATCACTTATTAGAGAATGTAGCCGAATGGAATAAACCTAAAGTTTATGGTGTTGCTAAAAAAATGGATAGAACCAATTTAAAAAGCAGATATTGTACGAATAAAGCTGTTGAAGCATTTGAAGAATTAATAAAGAATTGTAACTGCAAATATATTTTAGTTTCTTATAATAATACAGGAGATAAATCTAATAGTCGTAGTAATGCTAAAATATCAGATTTGCAAATTAAGCAAATACTAGAAAAAAGAGGAAAAGTTCAAGTATTTGAACAAGCATTTAATAATTTTACAACAGGAAAAAGTGTATCAGTTGATCATAAGGAGAGATTATTTTTATGCGAAACAACGAAAATTTGCGAAGAAAGCAAAATTCAATTAAAAGATAATAACAACTTTGCAAAGTCTCCTTTAAATTATACAGGTGGAAAATTTAAGTTATTACCTCAATTTGATAATATATTTCCTAAAAAAATAGATACTTTTGTTGATTTCTTTTGTGGAGGAGCAAATGTAGCTGTTAATAGTAATGCAAAAAAGATAATCGCTATAGATAAAGAAACTAATTTAATTAGGATATTAGAGTTATTTAAGAATTACGATTATATGGAAATTGTAAATAAATTAGATACTATTATAGAAAAATATAATTTAAGTAATACCTATAAAAAGGGATATGAATTTTATGGAGAAGATAGTTCTGCTGGTTTAGGAAGGTATAATAAACAATATTATTTGAAATTACGAAAAGACTATAATACCATGAAAGAGTCTACCGAAAGAGACTTTATGTTTTTAACATTAGTGATTTATGCATTTAATCACCAAATTAGATTTAATAGTAATGGCGAATATAATATGCCAGTTGGAAAGAGGGATTTTAATAACTCCATTAGAAAAAATTTATTAGAATTTTGTAGAAAGCTTGTAGTAAAAAATATTTCTTTTGTAAATACAGATTATAAAAAGTTTGAACTTAATTCTTTAGATAGAAATGATTTTTGTTATTTTGATCCACCATATTACTTGGGAAATGCAAGTTATAATGAAAATGATGGTTGGAATGAAAATAAAGAGAAAGAATTATTAGAGTATATAAATAAAGTAAATGAACACGGGATAAAATTTGCACTTTCAAATGTTACAGAGCATAAAGGGTTAAAAAATGAATTACTAATTGATTGGGCTATAGAAAATCAATATAACATACATAACTTAAATTACAATTATAGTAACTCAAATTATCATTTGAAAGATAGAAATCAAATTACTAAAGAAGTATTAATAACAAATTATTAAACGATGAGTCCTAAAGATGTAGCAAAAGTAATTATAGACAACGGAATGAATTTTACTAATTTAAATGTTGCAGATATAATAATTGAAAGAAATTAAGGAGTATAGTTGATGGAGAAACATGAATTAGTTGATAAAAATGGAAATAAAACAGGTAAAATTTTAACACATATAGAAGCTCGTGATTCTAATAATGTACCGAATGGATATTATATATCAGTAGTTGGAGTGGTTATTGTTAATGAAAATGATGAGATTTTATTTCAAAAACGTAGTAGATTCAAAAGAACTAACCCAAATAAATGGGGGATTTGTGGTGGAAAAGTAAATTTAGGGGAAACACCACTGGAAGCAGGGATTCGTGAAACTATGGAAGAAATAGGCATTCTTTTAAATAAAAATGAATTTAACTTTTTAGGTACGAACACAAATAAAAAGGAACATTTTACAGTATATTATGTTAGAAAAAATGTAGAGGTAAATGAATGCAAATTACAAAAAGAAGAAGTGGAAGAAGTAAAATATTTTAAGATAGAAGAGTTACAAGAGCTAGATAATGAAGGGATTGAGTGGTTAGAAAATTGGAAGAAAATCACAAAATAAATATTAGACAGAAAGGAAAAAGACAAAATCTCTGAAATATTACTCATTTCAAGCAAAACTGTCGGGTAATAAGACTTTTTATGCTAAAATATAAAAAATAATTGAATAGGAAGGAAAATAATATGGAATATTTAGATATTGTTGACGAAAATAATCAATTAACTGGTAAAACGGAAGAAAGAAATATAATACATGAAAAAGGTATATGGCATAGAGAAGTAGCTGTATGGATTATGAATGAAAAAGGAGAAATATTACTACAAAAGAGGGCAGCTAACAAGAGACAAGAACCAAATAAATGGGCAATTTGTGCGGGACATATTGAAGCAGGAGAGTCAATAGAAGATTCAATTATAAGAGAGATGGAAGAAGAGTTGGGAATCAAAGTAAACATTAATCAATTGGAATTTTTAAAAATATATAAAAAACAAAATGACATACCAAATAACAATATAAAAAATTATAATTTTCAGTATATGTATTTTCTAAAAACCAATTGGAATATAGAAGATTATAAAATACAATTAGAAGAGTTAAGTGAAATAAAGTATGTTCCTTTTACAGAATTTGAAGACATTGTAAAAAATAAAGATAAAGATGTTACATTTACCAAACAATCTTATATGTTGGAAATGATTGAAATGTTAAGAAAGAGACTATAATGTAATCGTAAAATAACATGGGGAAGATTAACATTTTGATTATCTAGAATAAATAAAAAAATCCCTGAAAACTATGGAAAAAAAAGAGAACTTATGTTACAATAATAAGGCAAAATAAAAAAGGAGAAAAGACAATGGGATTTTTTGATAAATTAAAACAAGGAATGAACAAAACAAAAAGCTCATTTGATGAAAAAATAAATCATGTATTTAAAAGTTTCCAAAAAGTAGATGAAGATTTCTTGGAGGAATTAGAAGAAATTTTAATCATGTCTGACATTGGAATGGATACATCTATTAAGATAATAGGAAATTTAAGAGAACGATTAAAGAAAGAAAAGGTCCAAGAAGAGGAAGAAATAAAGCAAGCTTTACGAGAAGAAATGCAAAAAATATTAGATGTAACAGACATTAATTTACATCTTGAAACAAAACCATCTGTTATTTTAGTAATTGGAGTAAATGGAGTTGGAAAAACCACTTCAATAGGAAAGATAGCGAATCGATTAGCAAAAGACGGAAAAAAAGTAGTAGTAGCTGCTGCGGATACTTTTCGAGCTGCTGCTGTTGAACAATTAGAAATATGGGCCAAAAGAGCAGGTGCGGATTTAGTAAAGAGAGAAGAAGGAGTAGATCCAGCATCTGTAGTTTACGATGCCATTAAAATAACAAAGGAAAAAGAAGCAGATATTCTGATAGTAGATACAGCAGGAAGATTGCATAATAAAAAATATTTAATGGATGAATTGAATAAAATTCAAAAGGTAATCAATAAAGAAATGCAAGAAGCAGATAAAGAAGTTTTATTAGTAATTGATGGCACAACAGGTCAAAATGCAATTTCACAAGTAAAGGCTTTTAAAGAGGAAGCTGATATTACAGGTTTAGTATTAACCAAATTAGATGGAACAGCCAAAGGTGGGGTTGTGATTGGAATTGTAGAAGAAAATAAAATTCCTGTTAAATTTATAGGAATTGGAGAACAAATAGATGATATGGAAATTTTTGATTCGAGTGATTTTGTAAAAGCTATTATATAAACAATAGAAAAATGAAGGAGGAAAATCTTGTGGAGGAAAACAAAGAAGTAGAGCAAATGGAAACAGAAGAAAAAACAAAAATGGTGCAAAACAAAACAGAAAAGAAACAAGAGACAATAATGGATACAGCTAATACAAAAGAAACAAGAAACAAGAATAAAAAAGAAAAAAGTAAAACAAGAATGATATTAGTCATTTTATTTTTGCTAGTATTGGCAGGTATTAGTTATATTCAATTACGAGGTAGTTTTTTAGAGTATCAAGAATTAGGAGAGCAATATATTTCTATTTTCTATACAAACATGTTTTATCGATATACGATTATGGGAATTCATTTCTTGGTGTTGTATTTTGTAGTATATCTTACTAATAGAGGTATTAAAAAAGGGCTGAAGCCATTTTTTGAAAAAGAAAATAAAACAATGCCCAAATTATTAAATAAGTCATTAGCATTAGTTATAGCAACAATTGTAAGTATTATTGTATCTGGCATATTAATGCAAAAAATCATGCTAGTGATTAACAGTACTTCTTTTGGAATACAGGATGCTATTTTTAATTTAGATATTGCTTACTATATGTTCCAGAAGCCAGTGATAGAAACGTTTGCTTTGTATTTTACACTATTATTTGTGGGATTATCTATTTATATGGCATTATATTATGTGATTGTATTTAATCGATTTTTTGATGGTATTGATGGAAAGATGTTAAAGCAAAGTTTATTTATGAGAAAACTAACCAGAAACATTTTGTTGGTAATCATTGGCATTGCTGTCATGACAATCTTAAATACACAAAATATGATGTTTGGAAAGTTACTAACCATTCATAATGACATTGATATTGTAGGAGCAGGAAAAACAGAAGCGACTATAAAATTATGGGGTTATATCCTATTTGCTTTTGTTATTGTTATATTTGCTTATAGAGCCTTAAAGTATTTCAAAGAAGGAAATACAAATAAAGTATTAAAGAATTTAGCCATTATACCAGCCTATCTAGTTATATTGTTTGTAGTTATGATAGCATTTGATTTAATATTTGTTCGTTCCAATGAATTAGATAAAGAAAAAGAATACATAGCTGAAAATATTAATAGTACAAAAAATGCATACAAAATTAATATAGAAGAAAGTAATATACAAAATTCAGGAACCATTACGAGAGAAGAAGTTGAGAAAAATAGTAATGTCATTAATAATATACCAATTATTAGTCAAGAGGCTGTGTTAAAAACATTAGAAGATAGCCAAACAGGCACAGGATATTTTTCTTATCGAAGTGCTAATCTAGCAAAATATGAAATAAATGGCAAGAATCAATTGGTATATGTGGCACCAAGAGAAATTATCAATTCAGGAAGAACATACAACAATAAAACTTATGAATATACTCATGGAATGGGAGAAATTATAGCATCTGCAACAGAAAGTACGCAAACAGGAAATGTACAATATGTGCAAAAAGAAGTATCTGGAAAAGATGAGCAAATAAGAATAAAACAGCCACGTATTTATTTTGGATTAGAGACAGACGAAATCATTGCAACCAATGCAAAGAATAAACAAGAATATGATTATACAGATGAAAATGGAACAGATTATACCTCAACTTATGAGGGGAAAGCGGGATTACAACTAGGATTTGTAGACAGATTGATTTTAGGCATTACAAAAGGTAATTGGAACCTAGCATTTTCTAGCGAAATTACAAAGGATAGTAAAATTTTAATTAATAGAGATGTAATTGCTAGAGCGAAAAAAGCATTACCGTATTTAATTTATGATGAAAATCCTTATACTGTGATAACAAAGGATGGAAAAATTGTATGGGTGATAGATGCCTATACCGTGTCTAGTAGTTATCCTTATTCACAATACACGTCAATTGAACATGATGGCATCAAAGAAAATATTAATTATATTAGAAATTCAGTAAAAGTAATGGTAGATGCTTATGATGGAACCATATCATATTATATAACGGATAGAACAGACCCAATTGCTATGGCATATAGAAATATATATGATACCTTATTTATGGATTTAGATGAACCAATTCCAGAGGATATAGCAGAACATCTAGTTTATCCGAAATTTTTATATAATGTGCAAGCTGACATTTTAAAGATATATCATAATGTAAAACCAGATGTGTTATACCGAGCAGATGATTTGTGGGATATTGCTAAATACAATACAGTAAGAACTACTAAATCAACAGGAACCTATATGAAACCCTATGATACAATGGTAAAAACAGCGGACGGAGAACAGTTAGGACTAGTGCAAATATACACACCAGATGAAAAACAAAATATTATTTCTTACTTAGTAGGAAGTACAGATGGTAGTGCAAATCAATTAAAATTATATAAATTTTCAGCAGATAGTAACATGGTAGGGCCAATGCAACTAGATAAACAAATAGAGGAAGACGAAGCAATATCAGCTCAATTAGAGGCTTTAAATACAACAGGAACAAAATTAACAAAGCAAATGCTTATCGTTCCAATTAACAATACGGTATTATATGTAGAGCCTATTTATCAGACCATGTTAAACGAATCCGAAGTTCCAATCTTAAAGAAAGTAATCGTGGCTTCAGGAAATAAGGTGGCAATGGGAGATACCTTAACAGAAGCTTTGGAGAATTTACTTTCTACCTATGCTGTTGATATCGAAGTAGAAAATACAGATGATATCGAAGGCTTGATAGAAGCAATTATCAAGGCAAATAAAAACTTAACGGAATCTAATCAAAATAATGATTGGGAGATGATGGGAAAAGATATAAAAAGACTACAGGATTTAATTACATCTTTAGAAATAGTCAAAGAAGAAGAGGATAAGAAGAAACAAGAGTTAGATAAAGCAACGAATCAAATGAATGAAACAAATACAGTTGATAATACAAATACTTTAGAGCAAGTAAATGCTGTGAAGGATTAACAACCCAAAATAGAAGTCTTAAGGGGCTTCTATTTTTATATTGATATCGTTTTGAAAAAAAGAAATAAAAATAAGAATAAAAATAAAAAAAAGACCCACTATAATAAAAGGTGGGATTTTTAATGAGATTAAAAAGGAAAAAAGAGAATGTATTGAGTTACTCAATAGAAAGGTTAAATCATATTTTACAAAAAGGAAACTATGAAGAATGGGCTTATTTATTTCGGAAATAAAAAAGAAATTATAAAACGAAATTTACTAGCTGGAATTAGTAGAGGAGTAGGAATTGGTATAGGAGTGACTCTTATTACAGCGATTCTAGTTATTTTGCTACAAAAAATTGTCACGCTAAATATTCCTGTCATTGGTGAATATATTGCAGACATTGTAGAAATTGTGGAAAAAAGCAAATAAAATGGCGACTTTGTACCTGTCTTAAAGTCGCCACCAGTATTATTTTTCTAATTTATAAAATACTTTTTTTCCTTTTTTTAAGATAGCATAGTTATCCGTAAAGTCTTTGTCTGAAAGAATGTAATTGACATCTGTTATTTTTTCATCATTGAGAGAAATACCGCCTTGATTAATTAAGGTTCTTGCTTGCCCTTTTGATGGTGCTATATTCGTTAAGAGAATGGCATCTAGAATCGATAGATTTGTATTTTCTATTTTCACAGTAGGCATATTTTCTAAGCTACCTTGTCCATTAAATAAAGCATTAGAAGCTTCTTCTGCTTTTTTGGCTTCTTCTTCTCCATGAACTAGTTTGGTAATTTCGAAAGCTAAGATTTTTTTGGCTTCATTGATTCTCTCATCTTGGTAAGAGGTTAGTTCTTTTATTTTTTCCATTGGTAAGAAGGTTAGCATTTTAAATACATTTTCGACATTTCCATCTTCTATATTTCTCCAATATTGATAAAATTCATAAGGAGATGTTTTTTCGGGAGATAACCAAAGAGCACCTTTTTCTGTTTTACCCATTTTTTTGCCTTCTTTTGTCGTTAATAGTTTAAAGGTTAAACCGAAGGAATCATCTTTTCCAATTTTTCGAATCAGTTCAACACCACCTATGATATTTGACCATTGGTCGTTTCCACCCATTTGAAGTTTACATCCATATTTGTTGTATAAATATAAGAAATCATAGGATTGCATTAACATATAACTCATTTCAAAAAAGGTTAAACCTGTTTCCATTCTTTGTTTATAACATTCAGCAGAAAGCATTCGATTAACAGAAAATAAACTTCCGATTTCACGTACAAAGTCAATAAATTTTAAATCTAATAACCAATCTGCATTATTCACAATAATGGCAGCATTCGTTCCTTCAAAGCTAACGAATTTTTCAATTTGTTTTTTAATGCACTCAACATTGTGATTCAGTTCTTCACGAGAAAGCATTTTTCTCATATCTGTTTTTCCAGAAGGGTCGCCAATGGTTGCTGTACCACCACCAACTAAAATAATTGGCTTATGACCACATTTTTGCATATGGCTGGCTACCATCAAAGAGACGAAATGACCAACATGCAGACTGTCAGCAGTAGGGTCAATTCCAATATAAAAAGGAACGGATTCTTTTCCAAAAAGAGTCTTAATTTCTTGTGGATGAGTCATCTGTTCGATGTAACCTCTTTGTTCTAATATAGTAAAAACATTTTCCATTTTTATCAAACCTTTCTATTGTATTTGCAATACTTATTAAAATGTTGATATATTATGAGTATTAATATATCAACATTTTATACAAAAATTTAATTAGTTATTCCCAAGTTCACTCAATACGTTTTCGATTTCTTGAAGACTATCTAATTGCTTTTGGTAATCTTGAAATTCTGGATAATCCATGAAACGATTTAAATTTTTAACAGAAATACCAGTAGTATTAGAAATAGTATTCACCGAATTTTCCATCCCATTTTCTTGCACATAAGATTTAAAAGTTGAAAATTCAAATCCATCTTTTGTGCTACATTTTGGACATACATTTCCTTCTGCTACATAAAAATTTCCACATCTACTACATCTATTTAGCTCCATAATTTTTTCCTCCATTCATCTTTTGACAAATCTTTTTAAAATTTATTGTATTGTATCATATAAATACAAAAAATAAAAGTAGTTTTGCAAGATTTATGATTTTTTTTGATAGAAATGCCAAAAGCAAAAAAGGATAAAAAAGTTACATTTTATCTTGACATTGACTTTATTTAAAGATAAAATATAAAAGAAATACAGACCTTGAATAGTAGACAGACAAAAAAGAATTTCGAAGAACAAAAGAAACGAGGAGGAAAAAAGATGAAGGAAAAAGAAAAAAAGATGATACTAGTGCTAAGTGTTATTACAATTATTGTTATTATAATAGCAGTAGTAATTAAGAATAAAAGTGCAAACAAAGAAAATGAGAGTAACTCTGCACAACAGACCCAAGAAGAGTTTGTAAATGTATTAGGGGATGGAACAAGATTAAATACAAGTGATAAATTGCATGAAACAAAGACATTTGAAGGAATGGAAATTAGTAATTTTCAAGTAACGGAGAAAGATAATGTAACCGTATTGTTGGGAACTGTTACTAATGTTTCAAATACAACTAAGGGTGGATATCCAGTTAATATTAAAATAGTAGACAAGGCTGGAAATGAAATTGTAACAATAGGTGCTTTTTTAGGAACATTAGAGCCAGGAAAAAGTACACAATTAAATACTAGTGCAACATTTGATTATGCCAATGCTTATGATTTTAGCATTACAAAAAAATAGAACAATAATATTGAGACCTCGAGTAAAATCTGATACCAATCGGATAAAGCTTGAGGTTTTTTCGAAATAAAAATTAAAAAAGTTAATTAATTTTTAAGTATGTAGAGTATATAATTATGATATAGAATAAGGTAGGAGGGAAATCGTGCAAGAAGAATTGGGAGAAAATATAAATAATGAACACAACCAAGATAATCAAAAATTAAGTGAAAATAAAACAACGAATAAAAAAACAGCTATCTTAAATGTTAGTTTAATCATTATTATATTTTTAGGATTATTCATTTATATGTTAAAAGTAGATGGGATGGAAAATATTATTCATGTATTAAACAGTGTAGATTATAGATGGGTTTTAGCTGGTCTAATATGTTTGATAATGCATTGGCTTTGTGAGAGTCTAAACTTACATATACCAATCAAGAAAATCTACCAGAACCAGAAGTTCACGAATTCAATCAAAGTAGCAATGATAGGGCAATTATTTAATAATATCACACCTTTTTCATCTGGTGGACAGCCGATGCAGGCATATGAATTAAATAAGACAGGAAAAAGAGTAAGTGATTCCTTATCAGCGATGGCGATAAAATTTATTATTACACAGACAGCCCTAGTAGTTTCTACATTAGTTGTGGTAATCATAGAATTTGAATTTTTTCAAACATTGATGCAGGATTATTTGTGGATTGCTATCATAGGATTTATGGTTAATATCATAGCGATACTAGTCATGATATTGGCAGGCATAAAAAAGGGAATCATAGTATATATTACCAATCCAATTGTTAGATTATTAGGAAAGATACATCTTCTAAAAAATACAGAACAAAAAATAGAAAAGTTAAACGCAAGTATAGACAATTTTAGCAATCAGTTTATTATTATGAAATCAGAAAAAATAATGGTATTAAAGATGTTTCTAATTGCAGTTGTACAAAGTCTAGTCTATTATTCTATTACCTATATGGTATATCGAGCATTTGGAAATTACGGAGTGAGCTTTTTACAAATCATACCAACGCAAGCCTTTTTACTATTGATTATGACATTTATTCCAACACCAGGTTCAGGATTGGGAGCAGAAGGCGGATTTTACTTGTTATTCAATTCCATCTTCCAAAATGGAACCATTCATATGTCCATTTTATTTTGGAGAATGTATACTTTTTATTTGCCAATTATCATAGGAGCATTGTTTTTAATACCGATAAAAAGAAAAAAGGGATTAGGGGACGTTCCTTAAAATCCCTGTTTTGGGGATTAGGGGGATTTCTTAGCTGCATGAGCATAGGCGAATTACAGATAAGTTATACCTTTAGGTACACTCCTTAAATAAAATAGATGGGAGAAAAAATGGATACACTTATTATTGCAGGGGGAGAAATTAATAAAGAAGAATTAGCAAAATATTGTGAAGAACATAGTCGGACAAAATATGATTGCGGTTGATAGAGGGTTAGAAATGTTGTATGAACTTAATATTGTTCCAAATCATGTAGTAGGAGACTTTGATTCAGTAAGTATACCAATATTGCAATTTTTTCAAAAGAATCCCAAAATTGTTTTTCATAAATATAACCCAGAAAAGGATTATACAGATACAGATATTGCTTTGAAACTAGCTATTGAATTAAATAGTTCTACCATTACGATAATGGGAGCACTTGGAAAAAGAATGGACCATGCGTTAGCTAATATTCATATTCTTAAAGAAGCACTAGAAATAGGAATCCCTTGTGAGATATTGGATTCTTATAATAGGATTTATTTAGTAAAAGAGAATACGCAATTAGTTAAGGATAAAACTTATGGAAAGTATATTTCATTTCTTCCATTAACGACTACCGTAGAAGGAATTACCTTAAAAGGTTTTCAATATCCTTTAAATAATGCTTCTTTGTCAGTTGGATTGAGTTTAGGCGTTAGCAATGAGATAGTGGAAGACATGGCTACAATTGAATTAAAAGAAGGTATTTTAATTGTAATAGAAAGCAGGGATTAGAGGGATTTCTTAGCTGTTTGAGCGAAGTGAATTACAGATAAGTTAGCTTTTAGGTTCGCTCTTAAAAATCCCCGTTTTAGGGGGTAAGGGAACACTCCTTGATAGTTATTACTAGAACACAATAAAATTTAAGTTTGGTTTTTTGGAGGAGCTTATCCCTCAAAAAAATGCAAACTTAAAAGCATCAGTAATAACGAATGAAACTAAATAGAAGAAAAAACGTAGTGAAATAAATAAAA
>CAOJZE010000041.1 GCA_948466095.1 uncultured Clostridium sp. | reverse complement strand
GATTACTTGGCTCATTTGGATTACTTGGCTCATTTGGATTACTTGGCTCATTTGGATTACTTGGCTCATTTGGATTACTTGGCTCATTTGGGTTGCTTGGCTCATTTGGGTTACTTGGCTCATTTGGATTAGCCTTTTTTGTACCTTTTGCCACATATGCTTCTGCATCATATACTGTTGTCGAATTAATCGTTGTTCTTACCCATCCTACAAAATATTTTGTTCCTTCAAAAGTAGTTAAATCTAGTGTTATTTTATTATTAGTTGCATTTTGCCAATTTTCCTGTTTATAATTTGCTAAGGAAACAATCCATTCACTTGTACATTGTCCTAAAGGATTATCAGAACCATATCTATTTAATACATCTGTTACATTTGAAAGTTCTGCATCGTTTTTATAGGTTGTATTATATTTATTACATGCAGACTTATATTTATCTGTTAAACCTTCATCTGCTGGATTCTGTGAATATTCTAAGTAAACTTGTATCAATTCACATTGTGCTTCCAATTTTTTTATTTTTTCATATTGTTTAGCTGTGATTTCAACAAATTGATAAGACATCCCTGAAGATACTCCTACTATAGTTCCTTGTCCATTTGTTAGATTACCTGGCATTGTAATTTTATCTTCTGGATCAACATCTCCTATTCCTGTATAGGCAAATACTACTGTAGATACTGCTACTACCATTGCTATTAATATTACTGTTAAAAAGATTTTTAAATTTTTCATTTTATTCCTCCAAAAAATTATTAATATTTTGTATTTACATAATCACTTACTATATTATAATGTGTTTTTTTGGTAATGTCAAGTAGTTATGTAAATTTTTCTAGAATTGTAATTTTATATCTTTCTACATTCTATTACTCGTCCATCTACTATATTACTAATTTCTCTCAAAAATTCTGACATCATAAAAACCCAAAATGTTATTTTTATCTAACATGTTGGGTTTATTTTTTATTTTATTCGTAATTAGAACTACTCAATGGCGGATAACGAAACATCTTTCCACCCTCTGTAAACTGTCCACTTGGAATATGGTCTTTCAATATATCCTTAGATCCTTTTAGAAAATAACGATATTTCGAACTTTGACTAACCCATCCACTGCTTGATACTGGGTCATCCCAAGTTGCATCTAAGGCATACCAATCATCTCCAATTTGAACATAATTCCAAGCATGATTTTCTGTTCTTCCCTCTGAATTCGTACCTTTTCCAATCACTAGTGTACATGGTATGCCAAGTATATCCATCAAATATTTAAAACTTCTCGCATAGCCTTCACATACCGCCTCTCCATTTACCATTGCTCCATAAATATTATAAATATTACTCTTTGAAATGGTAGTATCATATTCTGTATTTTCTATCAAATAATCATGTACCATTTTTATATTATCATACGTTTTCGTTTTCTTATTTTGTAAAATGTTATTTCTTACTTGTTCTATTTGACTAATTGCATTATCCACTTCTACTTTTGAAGAAAACTCATCTATTAAATAATTGGCTTCCTTTCCACTATTGATATACACATAATAGGTAACATTGTTTCTCTTTGTTGTTGTTTCAACATTCAAATACATTTTATTAGGACTTAAATAAAACACATCGGGATTATCATAAGTATAGGCTTCAATTGCTGATTGATAATATCTTCCTAATATTTCCTGACCATTGCTTTGTTCTAATAGAGAACTAAAAGAATTTCCCAATTCTACTTTGTACGTTCCTGTTTTCATATTCTCTTTATTGGTTTCAAAGGCTTTGTATATCGTTTGTGCCTGTTCTTCTAATTGGTTATAAAAATATTTATTAATACTTACATTTGAATAATCTATGTTATTTTGTTCATTGCTTCCCTCTTGTATGGCATCCAATGGATTATCTAAAATCTTAGGTGACTTAATATCTTTATTAATGGTACTTGTGCTTTCAGAAATAACTGTTGTTACATTTTCCGCTTGTATAGATGCTTCCATTTGTGCTAAATCATTCCATACAATCATTCCAAATAATGCAAAAACTCCAACAATTAAAAAAATAACAATTGACATGATAATAGTTGAAAATGTATTTCTCATAACGACTCTCCTTCGTTTTTTGTTCCTTTTTATTATAGCATTTTTTTATATTGTTTTCAATAGGAAAAAAGGTCACCATCGGCAACCTCCTTCACAAATCACACCTCCTCTTTGGTAAATGTAAATCTATCATCAAAGAGTCTGAAATCTTTTTCTTTTTGGATTGTGGAATCAAGTTTTATTGACTTGCCACTTTTTTTACATACCACATAAAAATCACCTTCTTTTTTTGTAAGAAAGTATACAGTATTATTTTCATTTACCTTCCTCCGTAGTTTTTGTCTAAGATAAACTTCTACTGATTCATTTTTCTTAAGTCTTTTAAATGACTCATATAGCCTATCTGCTTTATTCTCTACAACTTCGAAATATAATTTAAGTCCTACATATACTACTATAAGAAATGAAAAAAATATAATACAGCACTTAACAAATGGAAAACTACGTATAAAATCGCTAGAATTAAAGAGCTTAATTTCCATTATTAGAAAAACAATTACCATAATAATGCCAACTACCCACATTGTTACTTCAACCTGCTTCAATGTTAAATTGCTCCACCAATGTTTAATTTTTTTTATCATAATGTCGTTCTTCCTTTCTATGATTTGCTTTTTTAGTTACTAAAATTTTCAGTTACCTAATCTATAAAAAACTCCATTGGAGATTATGTAATATGTATTATAACATTTTTTTCTGCCAAAAACTAGTATAATTTCCTTTTTTTTAGAAATACTAATGATAGCTAATAAATTAGAATATTGATATATAAATATTTATGAAAATTCGAATGTGACTGAAATAGCTTTAGAAATTGTCAAAATAAAGCCATAAAGGGTCCTATCTTCGGGTATAGTTATGGCTTTATTTGTACAATTTCTTAGCGTTATGAAAGGTAGCCGAGAATTTGAAGAAATATTTATATATCAACATATCTAGAGAATTTATCTAATATTGGAGAAAACTATGAGTATAAAAAATCTATTTAACACAATATTTGCCTACACACCACCAGTAGAATATAATTTCAGTTTGCCAGAAGATGTGCCCACCACCGAATCGAATGACACCCAAGCTTCTAAGCCAGAGGAAAAAGTAAACGTATTTCCTAGTCTCAGTGTGAATATAGAATACATGAGAACCAAATACAATCTTTTAATCAACAGTGATGTCATATTAAGAGAATTCACGCTTAATGCTAGAGGAAAACAATACAATGCCTTTTTAGTCTATATTGATGGAATGGTAGACTCTGAAATTATGGACAAATTCATCTTAGAGCCATTAATGCTACGAAATAAAAACAATCTATTTGACGGTGCACAAACCAAAGTCATCTCAGAAGCTGTTGCCAACAATATTACCGTTCGAAAAATAAAAAAATTTGATTTATCTAACTATCTAATGGGCTGTTTAATGCCCCAGAATGCTGTCAAAGAAGTAACTGATTTTGACGAGGTGGCAAATGGTATCAATTCAGGAAATTGTGCCTTATTTGTAGATACGTTGAATCTTGCCTTTGACATTGAAGTAAAAGGTTTTAAACAAAGGAGTATTGATACTCCTAATAATGAAGTAGTTATCAAAGGACCTCACGAAGCCTTTGTCGAAAACATTAGAACCAATACCTCATTAATCAGAAGAATTGTAAACAACGAAAACTTAATTATCGAAAATTTAGAGGTTGGGAAAATCACCAAAACAAAATGTGCTGTTTGTTATATCAAAAATATTACCAATACCGATTTAATTAATGAAGTAAAATATCGATTAAATAATTTAGAGGTGGATTCTTTATTATCTGCTGGAGAATTAGAACAATTAATAGTAGATAACAATGCTTTAGGAATTCCTCAAACAATTTCTACCGAAAGACCAGATAAAGCAGCTAAATACTTATTAAAAGGTCGTGTTATCGTCATTGTGAATGGTACACCATATGGAGTTATCATGCCTGCCATTTTAGTTGACTTTTTAACTTCCCCTGAAGACACCAATTTAAAAGTTAATTTTGCCAACTTTTTAAGAGCCCTTAGATTTTTAGCCGCTTTTATCACCTTACTTTTGCCAGGTCTTTATGTTGCTCTTACTAGCTTTCATCAAGAAATATTGCCAACTGGGCTACTCTACTCTATTTTAGCTTCTAGAGAAAATGTACCTTTTCCCATTATTGTAGAAATACTATTAATGGAAATTTCCTTTGAACTGATTCGTGAAGCTGTTTTAAGAGTTCCTACCGCAATTGGCTCAACCATTCGGAATTATTGGAGCATTAGTAATAGGAGATGCTGCCGTTAGTGCAGGTATTGTAAGTCCGGTATTAATCATCATTATTGCCATTACTGGTATTTCCTCCTTTGCCATTCCAGACTACTCTTTCGGATTTCACTTACGATATTTCCGATTTGGTTTTGTTTTACTTGGGTTTATGGCTGGATTTCTAGGCATTTCTTTAGGCTTATTTGCTTATATTAGCTTAGTTTGTAGTTTAAGGTCTTTTGGTATTTCTTATACCACTCCTTTTGCTCCTGCTACTAATTCAAAAGGAAATGGCTATTTGCTTCCTCCTATGTGGAAAAGAGAATATAGACCTTCTTATATTGCCTCTAAACGAGAAAAAGACCAAGAAAAATTTTCTATGAAATGGAAATATCATAAATAGAAAGGAGTCCTCACATGACAAAATCAAAAATAGGCACCGTTGAAGCTATTATGCTAGTTCTTACAATTATTGTAACCCATACTATTTCATCTTTGCCAAGAGAAATTTTAGTATCTGTCAAATCTGCCAGTATCATTAACTTAATTTTTGTAAGTATTATAGCCATTATGTTTTCTTACCTAATTGTCAAATTACTAGAAAACTTTCCTGGTTCAGACATCATTGACATATCTGAATACTTGGGAGGGAAAGCTTTTAAAACCATAGTAGGTACTATTTTTATTTTATTTTTCCTAGTTAGCTCTAGTATTTTGCTAAGAAATTTCTGTGAAAGCTTGAAAATTATCTACTTTCCTATGACAAATATTGTATTCATTCTTGCCTTATTCATCCTTGCTATTTGTACCGTCAACAGGCTAGATTTCAACGCTTCTTTAAAAACTAACTTACTCATTGTTCCTCTTGTTTTAGTTAGTATGCTATTTTTATTTTTTGCCAATATGAACAAATTTGTCCCAGAAAGGATTTTTCCGATTTTTGGAGATGGGTTATTTAATACTTTTGTTTTAGGGCTTGGTAATTTGGCTTCTTTTGGTGGAATTGCCTACCTTTACTTTCTACCTCCCTACTTAAAACAGCCTGAAAAAATGAAAAAAATAGCAGTCCTATCCATTGGCATATCTGCTGTTTACCTAATCTTGTGTGTGGCTACTCTTTTGTTTATGTTTTCCTTTTTTATTGACACCAATGAAATTACGCCTTTATACAATGCAACTAGATATATAGAATTTGGAAACTTTTTTCAAAGATTAGAATCTGTATTCTTACTAACCTGGATATTAGTCTTTGCTTGCTATGTCAGTATTGTCATTAAATTTGCTATGAGCATTTTCAAAAAACTAACCAATATCGAAACCAAAAAACCTCTCATTGATATTTTTGGTATTCTCGTTCTTGGCATTAGTCTAATACCTAAAAATTATGCTATTTCCGATAAATTTGAAACTAACATTTATCCTTATTTAGTTTTAGGAATTGTATTTTTTCTAGGAATTAGTATTCTGCTTTTAGCCACTCTTATGAAGAAAAGACAAAAACATTCATAACTAGATATTTTTATAGGATAGAAAGGAGGAACTCTCTTGCCTCGATTGGTACGAAATCTCTTTATTTTTATTTTAATTATTACTTTTATTATGGCTTTCTCTAGTTCTTATTTATCTCTTAGTATTGATAACTTAGCCTATGTTCTTGCCATTGGCATTGATAAAGGTAACGATAATCGTTTAGAAGTAAGCTTTCAATTTTCTAACACAAAAAGTGCAACAGAATCTGGTACTTCTGAAAAGACCCCTCCTATTATAGACTCCGTAGAAGCTCCTTCTCTTAGTACAGCTGTTAATTTAATGGACACTTATATGGGAAAAGAACTAAATATGTCTCATTGTAAAGTAATTATATTTTCAGAAGAAATTGCATCAGAAGGCATTTCCGAAGAAATCTATACGTTAATTAATGATACCCAAGTAAGACCTTCTGCTAACATTGTTATTAGTAAGTGTACAGCTAAGAATTACATTGAAAAAACTTCTCCAGAACTTGAAAATCTAATTTCAAAATATTATGAAATTTTTACAAACTCTAGCAAATATACTGGTTTTAAGCCAAATGCCACCATTGGGGATTTTTTTAACTCTCTTATTTGTAAAACTTGTGAACCAGTTGCCATTTTAGGAGGACTTACAACAGAACAACCAGAAAATCAAGGAAATAACCATATTCAAGAAAATTATAATGTGAAAGCTAATCAGACTCCTATTGAAGGTGAAAACGGTTCTGAAAATGTTGGTATTGCAGCTTTTAAAGATGATAGGGTAATTGGAGAATTATGTGCTTTAGAAACCATTTCTTTTTTAATTGTTAAAAATCAAGTAGATCGCTTCTTAATTTCGATTCCAGACCCTGATGACTCTAATAGTTACATTGATATTTATCTGACTCCCAAAAATGCTACTACAGTAAAGGTGGATACTAGTTCCTCCTCTCCTTATATCAAAGTAAAAACTTCATTTACTGGTAAAATTTATTCTATGTCTGATGATTCTAAATATCTAGAACCTGATACTTTAAACCATATTTCAGAATCTTGTAATCAATATCTTGAATCGGTACTAACTGACTATTTGTATAAGACTTCAAAAGATTTTAAGTCTGATATAAATGGTCTTGGAAAATATGCTTTAGGAAACTTTTTTACTACACAAGATTTTGATAGTTATAATTGGTCTAATAATTACCAAAATGCATTTTTTGAAGTTGAAGTGGATAGCTCTGTAAAATCTGGTATGCTGATTACAGAAACTTAAAGAGGGATTAGAGGGACGTTCCTTAAAATCCCTATTGTAGGGATTGAGGGACAGTCCTTTATAAAAAGGAGGAATTGTTTTGTCTAGTTTTGTGTATCATGTGTTGTTTTCATTGATTAGTCTTTCTATTTTATTAAAAACTATTGGTTATGCTTTATATGAAATAAATAACATTAAAAATAAATCTGGTGGCATTATTGTAATTACTTTTTCTATTTTAGTTGTTATCTTTTCTAATGCGATGATTTGGATTTCTTGACTACTAAAGGACACATTTATTGATAAATGTGCCCTTTTATTTTTCTATATTCTTCCAATATATACCTCTGATATTCATGATACAACTTATCTTTATATTCCATTGGATTAATCCAAAAAACTTTATGGTCTTTTTCAATTGGTTCTGCTACTTTCTCATCAAATTGTGCTGTATAAATTGTTGCTGTCATATCTAATGGACCTCTATCTCCACCATCTGCCCATGCCTTAACTTTGTCAAAATATTCGATGTTTTTGATGCTATATCCTGATTCCTCTATTAGTTCTCTTTTCAATGCTTCGATTTCTGTTTCTCCCTCTTCTATTCCTCCACCAAGAAAGAAATATTCTCCATCTGTGGCTATTGCTATTTTGTCATCCTCTTCTCTTTCTATGATGGCATAGGCTCCTGGTCTTTTTGTATATTTTGTTCCCTCTACTTTTTTACCGATTCTTTTCATTTTTTTGTACCTCACTCCGTTCGAATGGCTTTCCTTCTTGTTCACAATCTCCCTTGCTCGATTGCATAAGTTATCCGTAACTCACTCCGTTCGAACGGCTTTCCTTCTTGTTCACAATCTCTCTTCGTTCGATTGTGTAAGTTATCCGTAACTCACTCCGTTCGAACGGCTAACTTAAAATCAATTTGTCTTAGGAGTTTACTTGCATTTTTGACTTCGATTGCTATTTTGTCTCCTATTTTATAGGTTTTGCTTGTTTTTTCTCCTATTAACCTTTTTCTGTCTTCATCATAAATAAAGTATTCGTCTCCTAAGTCTTCAAATCTGATTAACCCTTCTACTGTGTTTTCTAATTCTACAAATATGCCAAAAGAGGTTACAGACGATACAATTCCTTCATATTCTTCTCCTATTCTTTTTTCCATATATTCAGCTTTCTTCAAGTCTTCTGCTTCTCTTTCTACTTTTGTGGCAATTTTTTCTCTTTCAGATGATTGTTTGGCTCTTTCATCTGCTTGGTTTCTGTGTTCTTCCAACCATTTTTCTGAAACATCGTAATTAGCTTCTAAATACTTTGAAATTACTCGATGTATGAATAAGTCTGGATATCTTCTAATTGGCGAAGTAAAATGACAATAATACTTACTAGCAATTCCGAAATGCCCTTTATTTTCTGCTTCATATCTAGCCACTTTTAATGTCCTCAAAACTAAATTAGAAACTACTTTTTCTTCCTCTTTTCCTTTGACTTCTTCTAGTGTTTTAGCAAATTCTTTTGGATAAATATTATCTTTATTGGCTTTTATTTTCATACCAAAGTTAAACAGGAATTTATTTAATTCTTGTATCTTTTCCATGTCTGGGTCTTCATGCACGCGATAAATAAAAGGAGCTTCTAGCCAAAAGAATTTTTCTGCTACTGTTTCATTAGCTGTCAACATGAATTGTTCGATAATTTCATGGGCAAAGGTTGTTTCATATTTGGCTATATTTGTTACTCTTCCGTCCATATCTAAGTCAATTTTACTCTCTGGAATATCTAAGTTTAGATAGCCTTGCTCCATTCTCTTATTTTTTAAAATATGGGCTAATTCTTCCATTAATTTAAAATGAGCAAGATATGGTTCATATCTCTTGATTGTTTTCGGATTGGAATTTTCTATGATTGCTTGAACATCTGTGTAACTCATCCTTTCTGTCACATGAATGATACCTTTGACAATGTCAGAAGCTACTACATTTCCTTTGCTATCTATTTCCATGATACAAGATAACGTATATCTGTCTTCTCCTGCATTTAAGCTACAAATTCCATTTGACAACTCTCTTGGAAGCATAGGAATCACTCTACCTAACATATAAACACTTGTCCCTCTTACTAATGCCTCTTGGTCTAATAAGCTATTTTCTCTCACATAATAACTTACATCTGCTATATGAACTTCTAATTGATAATTTCCATTGTCTAACTTTTGCACACGAACCGCATCATCTAAGTCTTTGGCATCTTCCCCATCAATGGTAAAAATCTCTCTATCTCTAAAATCTACTCTGTTTGGAATATCTTTTTTATCTATTTTGTTGCCAAATTTCTTTGCCTCTTGTACCACTGGTTCTGGGAAAGTAGATGGCAGATTATGTTCTTTGATTAAAGATAACATATCGACTCCTGCTTCATTTACATTTCCCAATACTTCGATGACTTTTCCTTCTGCCTTTTTCCCCTTTTCAGGATACTTTGTAATTTTAACTAATACCTTATGGTTGTTCCTTGCTTTTCCCATATCTTTTTTAGCAATAAAAATATCGGTTCCGAAATTTTTGTCATCTGGAACAACAAATCCAAAGCTTTTGTTATTTTGGAAAATTCCTACAATCGTATCTTTTTCATGTTTTAAAATTTTAACTACTTTGGCTTCTGCACTTTTTACTTTATTGGCTTCTTCCAAAATTTCTATTAAGACTCTATCACCATTTAAAGCATTTAAAGAATTTTCTTTTGCAATATAAATTTCATCTTCGTGGTCTTCTAATCTTACAAATCCGAATCCTTTTTGATTTTTTCTATAAATACCATCATAATAAGTCGTGTCCACTAGGCGATATTTACTCTTTCTATTTTTCTGTATCTTAAAATTCAACTCTAAATTCCCAAGCACCGCTAAGAAATCTCTATATTCTTTTTTCGGTACTCTCATAATCATGGCAATTTCCTTGGCCTTCATTGGCACATAATCTTTGTCTTTCATGAATTTCAAAATTTTCAGTTCTTGTTCTTCCATCCTTTACAAATTCCTTTCTTTCTGAAATGAGACAATGGAGACAGGTTTCATTTGTCTCATATTTTTTGTCGTTTTTTATCTTTTTCTTATCATTTTTCTCTTCGACATTTTTCGGTATAATTTTTGAGACAAATGAAACCTGTCCCCATTGTCTCAAAATCCAAAAAAAGCGAGTTTTTTCGATAAAAACCGCCCTTTTCTGTTTCTACGCCATATATACAATTCCTAATGCTATCGTTAATATTGCAAATACTACCGCTAATATAATTGTCCATCTTTTTTGTTTTCCTTCTTTGGTTCTGCCTTTGTTTTTCTCAAAAAAGTTGTTGGTTGATGAACCTGTTATCGTAGAAGATAATCCTGCATCTTCTTTCGATTGTATTAATGCTAAAATGATTAACACAATTGCTACGATAAAGTAAATTACGATTAGTATTCCTTTTGCTATTTCCATTTATATTCCTCCCTACGGTTTCTCTCTTTGATACTTGGATATTGTAACACAATTTTTTCCAAAATGCAAATGATTTTGGAAAATTTTTTACGTATCAATTATTTCTTTCTTAATATACACCAAGTTCCCACCGGCTCTGGTAAATCTTCAAACACCATTTCTTTTTTTGTAATCGGATGAACAACAGTAAGTTGATATGCCCATAAAGCAATTTGTTTGCCTTTCCCTCTCGTTCCATACTTTTGATCTCCAAAAATACTATGTCCAAAATTTGCTAGCTGTACTCTAATTTGATGATGTCTTCCTGTATGCAAATTAATCTCTAACAAACTCAAATCTTTCACTTCATTATATTTTAAAACCTGATAATCCAATTTTGCTAATTTAGCATGTTTCTTATCTTTATGAACTACTTTACTCGTATTATTCCTCTCATCTTTATACAAATAATCCTCTAGTGTACCTTGTTTTTGCATAATTTTTCCATCCACCACTGCTAAATACTTTTTCTTAAAAACCTTTTCTCGTACTTGATTACTCAATCTTGAAGCCGCCTTTGAGGTCTTCGCAAAAATCATAATGCCTCCCACTGGTCTATCCAATCTATGAACCAATCCTAAATACACATTCCCTGGTTTATTATACCTTTCTTTGATATATTGTTTTACCATCGTCAACATATCCTCGTCCCCTGTCTTATCCGCTTGAGAAGGAATATTGGGTTTCTTTTCTACTACAATAATATGGTTATCTTCAAATAATACTTTTAAATCTTGCATCTATTTTCTCCTTTTGGGACATGGGGACGTAGATAATGTCCCTAAATACTCAAAATTGCTAACTTAATGTGTTATTTGATAGGGACATTATCTACGTCCCCATGTCCCACCTCTGTCCCCAAATCATCTCATTTCTCCCATCTGCCATAAATTCCACAAGGCAATACTAATTTCGAATTCTCCATAGGAATTCCAATCTCGCCACATGTTAGTTTTCCCTTATATTTTTTATCCACTGTAACCCCCAAAATATTCTGTAATACTGTACTTGATATTCCTGTTGTATAGGAATTAATTAAAAAGAACAATGGCTGGCTAGACAGCACTTGTGAACATAATTCTACTAAATCATATATATTGTTTTCGAACTGCCAAACCTCTCCTTTTGCTCCTCTGCCATAAGATGGTGGGTCCATGATAATAGCATCATACTTGTTTCCTCTTCGAATTTCTCGATTCACAAATTTGACAACATCATCCACAATAAAGCGAACTGGTCTATCTTGCAATCCAGAAGAGGCGACATTTTCCTTCGCCCAAGTTGTCATTCCCTTTGAACTATCCACATGACATACCGATGCGCCAGCTGATAGGCAAGCAACCGTTGCTCCTCCTGTGTAGGCAAATAGATTCAATACCTTAATTTCCCTTTTAGCCGATTTTATTTTATCTATCATCCAATCCCAATTCACTGCTTGCTCTGGGAAAAGACCTGTATGTTTAAATCCCATTGGCTTAATGTTAAAAGTCAAGTTTTTATAATGCACTTGCCAACTATTTGGCATTCTCTTTTTAAATTCCCAAGAGCCTCCACCCGTTTTACTTCTATGATAAGTAGCATTAATCTCTTTCCACTTATTAGGATAACTCTTATCTTTCCAAATAATCTGAGGGTCTGGTCTTGCCAAAACAACCTCTCCCCATCTTTCTAGCTTTTGACCATCTGCCATATCTAATATTTTATATTCTTTCCACTCATTTGCTAATTTCATCATTTATCTTATTCCTTTCTCAAGGCACAAAGCCGGTTGCCATTGCAATTATTTTTCCAACAAATATCCCTTAACTGAATAATTCCTTACTATTTTTGAATCTGGATTATAATTCAAATTAAAAGATTTTATGATAAGTTTTTTATCAGAATCTATTTCTATCTCATGATTTTTCTCAAAATATTCTTTTAATTCTTCTTTTCCTAAATCCATGTAGGTATTAACGTATTCTTTAAATTCCTCTAGTGCATTCATTTCTATTGTCTTAGTAGAATCTTGATATTCTAGTTTCATTTTCTTAAATGTTTCTTCTAAACTCTTCTCATTAGAACGATTAGAAGCATTGATGAAATATAAATTAGAATATTCTTTTACATCCATTTTTTCTTGGTTTGTACTGGCATTAATATATTTGAATTCAGAATTATTTATCATTTTAGATGGATGAAATGATTTTATTTCTTCAATATCTTCCTTGTCTAAAATTTCATTAATATATTTCTCTCCATCTGGCGAATATTTCAAGTATCGATAAGCACCATATATTTTTTCCTTTTCCTCATCTGTATAATCTGATTTATTCTTAAATATTTTTAGATTTTGTGCTTGACTTAGATCTGAAACTTTAAACATATTAACTCCTGGAACAAGTAATGATACAATAATAATGGCATTCAATAGCAATAATAAAATTTCTATCTTTTCTTTCTTCCAAATATAAATTAAACTATATATGATTTCAAATATAACGAAAGCCACACATACATATCTGAACGGTGTGAATCCATTATTGGCAATTCTTATTCCTATGGTATAAATCTGTAATAAAATAAATGGAATAAAGGCAATTGGCAATTTCAAACTTATTTTATACCATAAATTTTCATCTTTGAAATATTGTGCCATCGTCCAAATTGGCATTCCCACAATAAATAGTGCAGAAAGGATTCGAAATATCTGATTTTTGGGCATATCTCTTAAAATCAATATTTTTATTAGGTACATATAAATAATGACGAAAGAAATCACGACTAATCCAGTTAACACATATTTGATTAATCCCTTAAAAAAAGCATTGACCTCTTTTTGCACATCAGTCAAGTCATAGATTAGTCTTGGAATATAGTAAAATCCTAACAAAATGATTTGTAATCTAACTGTCAATGTATAGCCAATACTTTCCCATATTAAATAAACAAAAATAGACGATACAATTGATATTCCTATTGCTAAAATCCCATATACAATACTGGTTTTTAGAGTATTAATAGATACTTTCAACACAAATTCCGTAAAATTCTTTTGGGTTTTTTTAAAAAGAAAATAAATCGATAAAATCCATAAAGTTGATATATAACAAACCGCTATTTTCCATAAGCTACTCGCCATGTCTGTTGCCTGATTGTGAAGCACAACCCATACAATTGCAATAATAGCACAACAAACATATGAAATAATCTTTTTGTATGTATTTTTATCAAACAACGCTTCTACTAAAAAAGCTCCTGATACAAAATACAAAGTAAAGAATATAATATTTTGCCACCATTCTTCTGTTATAAATTCTATATCGATAGCAATTGCTGTAAATGCACTAAATAATAAAACACAAATAATGGTTACTGGATTTTTTTTGAATACTGTTTTGATAATCTGAAATGTAGATTTTAATTTTTCTTTGATTTTCATACTTTACCTCTTTTTCTTTTTTTGTATTTTATCACATTTTGTAATAATTGTAAATTTGAAATAATAGAAAAG
>CAOJZE010000040.1 GCA_948466095.1 uncultured Clostridium sp. | reverse complement strand
AATACTTACAATTATCTACTTTTTCTGTTATAATATATAATAGTAAAAATAGGAATATTATAGCTGTTTATTTACAGGAGGAAACAAATGAGAACATATGAAATACCGAGAAATTATAAAGGAGAAGGTAGAATATTATACATATTTTCTATGAAGGGTTTAATGTACACAGCAATAGGAATTGTACCAGGTTTATTGTTTTACTTTATATTAAACATGCTTGGAGCACAAATGATAGGAATGATAATAACAGCCATTTTCGGGAGTATCGGTTTTTTTATAGGTACCTTTAAGATTCCAGACACTAAAAAATTCAAATTTACAGAAAAAACAGGTGGAGAAAATATAGATGATGTTATAAAAAGAGCAATTAAATTCAAACAAAAGAAAAATAGAATTTATGTGTATAAAAAGGAGGAAACAAAAGATGAGTAATGATCAAATAACAAGCTTATTAACTACAGTATTGGCTATTATGATTGGGATATTATTTCTTCTTTTAGTCATATACATAATTTTAAAAATAAGAGAGAATAAAAGGAAAAAACGTTTAGAAGAAGATACCTTTTCAAACCAGAAACAAGAAGCTACTACGCCAGTAAAAGGGCAAGTAGAATATAGCAAAAAGTCTATTTTTTCATTTATGCAATTTGATAAAATAGAAGATGATATGATTATTAGAAAAAATGGCACAAAGTATGTAATGGTAGTTGAATGTCAAGGGATTAATTATGATTTAATGTCAAATATTGAAAAAAATAGTATTGAACAAGGTTTTTTACAATTTTTAAATACATTAAAACATCCGATTCAAATTTATACACAATCTAGAACTGTTAATTTAGGAGCTAGTATTGAACAATACAAACAAAAACTGAAAGTAGTGGAAGATAGATTGGTTAAAAAGCAAATGGAATATAATGCGAAAGCGAATTCAAGACAATATACAGAAGAACAGCTTAGAAAAGAAAAGATAGAGGTTTTAAAAGAGAAAAATTTGTATGAATATGGAAAAGATATTATTAATAATACAGCAAGAATGAACTTAAATAAGAATATTTTAAGAAGACACTATTATATGATAATTTCTTATATCCCAGAAGAAATAAATAATCAAAATATACTAAAATCGGAAATAAGAGATATGGCATTTAACGAGTTATATACGAAATGCCAATCAGCCATTGCTTCTTTATCAGTTTGTGGAATTAAAGGTAAAATATTGAATTCTAATGAATTAGCAGAATTATTATACATGGCATACAACAGAGATGATGCAGATATTTATCAATTAGAACAAGCCTTAAATGCAAGATATGATGAGTTATATGTAACGGCACCAGATGTATTAGATAAGAGAATGAAAGTGTTGGATCAGAAAATTGAAGAAGAAGCTGTTAGAAAAGCAAATGAAAAATTATTAGAAGCGGCTGAGGAAAGTGAAAAAGAAAGAGAAGTAAGAAAGAAAGAAAAAGAATTACAAGAAATAATTAGCCAGATGGCTAAAATGATAATTGACGAAAATGAAGAATTAGTAGGAACAGAAACAGCGGAGAGAGCGAAAAACAAAATAGATGAAGAAAGTAAGAAAAACGAAAGAAAAGGAGGGAAGGTAGATGAAGAAAAACAAAAAACAACAAGAAGAAAGAAAAAAGTATCATGAGGAAAATTATGAAACTATCTTACAAAGAAAAACGATAAAAGATTTAATAGCGCCATCTGGTGTGGATGTATCTAATATCGACCATTTGGAAATTATTTCTAGTACGAAAAGATATGCCAGAAGTTTCTTTGTTTCTACTCTTCCAAGAATGTGTACTTTTCCAGAATTGTTTCGAGATATGTATCTATTTGGGGATATCAATACCTCTATTTACATCAATCCCATAAAAGAAGAAAGGTCTCAAAATGAATTAAATCGAGTAATCAATGAATTGGAAACAGAAAGAATTGTTGCTATGGATAAAGGAAATATCAATAGAGAAAGTACGATAACGCAAAAAAGATTAGAGGCTGAGCAATTAAGAGATGAAATTGCAGCAGGATTTAATAAGTTATATGAGGCATCTATTGTATCTACTTTATTTTCTTATAATCTAAATGATTTAGACAAACTTTCTAAGATGTTAGCAACAGAAATGTCAAAGACATTAGTGGGCATAAAAACAGCATGGGGAATCCAAGAAGAGGCATTTCAATCTAATTTGCCACTCATGGAAGACCAAGTGCAAAAAATGCATACATTTGATAGAAATTCTATGGGAACAGTATTTCCTTTTACTACCTCAGAAATTGGACATCCTTCTGGTGTGCCAATAGGATTTAATAAACAAACAGGAACCCCAATCCTTTTTGATAATTTCCATAGTTCACTTACCAATTATAATATGGTTATTTTTGCAAAGTCTGGTGCTGGTAAGTCTGTTACTATGAAGACATTAGCATCTAGATCTTCTGTATTAATGGGAATTGAAAGTTTGGCGTTAGATGCCGAAGGAGAATACACGATTGTAGCAGAAAGTTTGGGTGGAATCAACGTAGTGATTAGTCCAAATTCGAAGACAGTTATTAATATATTTGATATTGAAACAGAAATTATAAAGGATGAAATAACAGGAAAAGAAAGAACCGTTTTAAATATTGAAAACAAAGTAGAAGATGTTACACAAGGATTACTTACTATGGCAAAGGGTAGTACAAGGAGCACAGAGGTAAATGAGCTTACCAAGCAAATCATAGCAGAATCGGTAGCAGAAGAATATGCTTCTCTTGGTATTACCAGCAATCCAAATAGCTTATATCAATCCAATGATATGGCATTAGCAAGAGGTAGTTTACTTACAAAACGTAAAAAAGCAATGCCAACAATAGGTAGTTGGTATCGAAGAATTCAAGCAAAAGCACAAGAAAATGAAAATCCAGATTATCAATATCATTATAGTTATTTATTAAAAGTTATGAAGCAATACATAAGAGAGTATGATGGACAAATGGCGTATTTTGATGGACAGTCTACTTTTGACCTTTTAGATGGTGCACCATTTATCAATTTGGATATTTCTCAACTAGAGGAGAGATTTGCCAGACCGTTGGCACAACAAATATTGCTTTCTTGGATTTGGGAGAAATTTGTTAAGAAAAATAGTGAAGATAAGAGCAAAGCTAGTAAAAAGAGGGTATTGGTGGATGAGGCTTGGATGTTACTTCCTTACCCAGAAGCAGTGGACTTTTTGAATAAAATGGCAAGACGTGCGAGAAAAAGAAATGTATCTCTTGCTATTATATCACAAAGATTTCAGGATTTTTATGAAAAACAAGAAGCACAAGTAGTTTTAACATCTTCTGATACGAAATTGTTTTTAGCACAAGATAAATCAGAAATTGCTTATTTGAAAGAAGTATTTAAACTTTCAGAAGGAGAAGCAAACTTTTTAGTAACTTGTCAAAGAGGAGAAGGTTTACTGAAAGTTGGCTCTGATACAGCAATTTTGAAGATTATACCAACGAAAAAGGAATTTGAGTTTGTGGAAACAAATTTAAATCAATTGGCTAAGAAAAGAGCGAACTAAATGTAGGAGGGTATATACCTTATGAAATTTTTTATGAATCAAAGTATATGGAAAAAAGTAGTAATTGCATTGCTAATTGTTTTGTTGTTTAATGCTGTGATTATGAAACCAGTTCATGCAGATGCGGTGGAATTTGCAGGAAAGCTAATGAGTCCAATTTTATCACTATTTGTAGGTCTAGGTGATGCAATTTTGGATATTATAGGGAGCACTATAATGGGAGCAACGACATCTTTATATCAAGTCGAAATGACAGAGAGTTGGTTCGAGATATTGACAACAGCATTGGTAGCACTTGCAGCAGCAGCATTGGTAGTTATTGCTATTGTTGCTACAATGGGACTTGCTGCAGTTGCACTAGCTGCTGTTACTAGTATTACTGCTACAGTAACTATTGGGATGGGAACAGTAATAGCTGCTGCATCAGGAGCAGTTATTGCAGGTGTTTGGTTTAATGATGAAGTGTTACCAGATGATCTTTATTTACCAATGTATACTTATAGTGCAGAGGAAATTTTCAAGAATAATATTCTGTTATTTGATGTGAATTTTTTTGAGAAAGCACCAGAAATATTAGAACATAAAGATGGTGACGGGAAAGTAGATTATTATTATTATAAGAATGAAAAAGGAGAAGAAATAAAAACTTCTAACCAAAGTTCTAGTACTATGTTAACAAATACAATTAGTTCGTGGTATAATGCGTTAAGGAATATATGTTTAGTATTAATGTTATCAGTATTGGTATATATTGGCATAAGAATTTTACTCTCCAGTGTAGCATCAGATAAAGCTAAATATTTGACCATGTTGAAAGATTGGTTTATAGGACTCTGTTTATTATTTTTAATGCATTATATTATGGCGTTTTCAGTGACTTTAGTAGAAAAATTAACAGAGATTGTCAAGACAGCGGTCGATTCAAATGCTTATACAGTTAGCATAGAAGCTACTGATAAATTAAAAACTGCGGTAAGAGATGATCTTAATCAAGGAGATGCAATCCAAACAGATCCAGCGAGTGGAATAGAATTTGTTGTTTGGCCAACTAATTTAATGGGAAGCCTGAGATTACAGTTACAAATGGAATCATATGGTGCAAAATATGTAGGTTTAGCTATATGTTTCCTAGTTCTTTGTTTATTTACTTTAAATTTTACAATTACATATGTAAAAAGACTTTTATATATGGCATTTTTAACATTAATAGCACCAATGGTAGCATGTACTTATTGCATAGATAAATTAAATGATGGACAAGCACAAGGTTTCAATAAATGGTTTAAAGAATATATTTTTAATTTATTAATACAACCAATGCATTTATTACTATATTATATTTTAGTTTCATCAGCTTTTCGACTTGCTTCAACAAATACTATATATAGTTTGGCGGCGCTTGGATTTATGGTACCAGCAGAAAAATTACTTCGTAGTTTATTCTCATTTGAAAAGGCTCAAACTCCTCCAGGAATGGGAACCGCAGGAGCTATGTTGGCGTCATCTGCGTTAACTCATTTTATGCATAAAAATTCGAAAGGTAATGGGGAAGGTAAAGATAAAGGAATAAAGGGAAATGACTCTGACAATGTGCCAATGCGTAGAGATGAAGTTGATCCAATACAAGCTTTTCTAAATCAAGGAGGAGAGCAAGAGAATAATGGTAATAATGTAGAGGCAGGAGGATTAGACGATAATGGGCAAGCATGGCAAGATTATATAGATAATCAAGAAGAAGGTAATTTAGAAAACAATTCACAAACACCATTGGGTGGAAATACTGGAGCACCAGTAGAACAAGAATTGGGTGATAATAGACAGCCATCGTCAACAGGCAAAGATAATCAAGAAAAGAATAATTTACAACAAGGTCAACCAAGAGAATTAGATGATTCTGGGCTACTATGGCAAGCTTATGCAGAAGATGAAGAAAATTTTATGCCGACAGGCAGTTCATCAAACAATAGTCAAAGTAAGGAAGAAAACGTATCACCTCAAAGAAAATGGATATTTACAGGTGCAGGAGGAAGAATACAAAGAATGGCTGCTGCAAGTGTGGCGGCACAAAAAGCTAGTATGAGGAATTTGCCAAGAAAGATAAAAGAAAGGATAGAGAATTCGCATCCTATGAAATTTTTGGCAAAAAATTTAGCAGGAGTAATTGGAGGAGGAGCATTAGGGGCACTAAAAGTAGCTGAGTCACTATCTGCAGGAAAGGAAGTAGAAGATGTCATAAAAGAAGGATCAATAGCAGGCATAGGAGGATATGTAGCAGCTTCTGGAAGCGTAAATAAGATAAAAGGTCCAATGCAAGATGAAACGGTACAAGAAGTTTATGATATCGCTAAGAATAAAGGTGAATATAAAGAAGAGGCTATGAATGATTATGTAAAAAGATTTAGAAAAGATCCAAAAGTCAGGGCTTATTTAGAGGCAACATGTGGAAAAGATGCAAAAGACATGTTAAAGGAAAAAGGGGAAGTAGAACAATATTTAAACAATAATATTACAGATGTAAAAGAAATGAAAGCTCTACATAAATTACAAAAAGAAGGCGTTGTTAGAAATGTTGAAGAAGCTATTGGTGTTTCTAAATTAGGAGCCATGGTAGGAAGAGCACCAGATGAGATGACAGATAGAAAGCAGAACGAATGGAAGGCTACAATAGGTAGTATGGCAGAAAAAGCAAAGGTCAAAGATACCAAACAATTTGCTGAAGAGAAATTTAATCAAATTCAGAAATTTTATGACTTTAAAAAATAACTAAAAAAGTGGAGGAATAATTATGAATCTAATACGATATTACAATCAGAACAGAAAAAAGCTTTGGGGGATTTTAATAATTATAGCCTCTGCTTTCTTGTTATTACAAATGGTTAATTATTTTTATAAAATTAATCATGAAAAGGCAATAGCTGTTAAGAATATAACAACAGAAGAAAAACCTAATAAAGAAACAACATTAATGACTAATCAATCAGTTGTTACAGGAGAAAACATAGACAGTAAACATTTGCAAGACAGTACAACAATAATTGATTCTTTTATTTCTTATTGTAATAATAGAGAATTAGAAAAAGCCTATAATTTATTGACAGATGAATGTAAAACACAAATGTATGAAACAGTAGAAATGTTTGAGAAGGCTTATTATAATAATGTTTTTAAGGGAGAAAGTAAAAATTGTACCATAGAAAATTGGATTGGTAATACTTTTAAAATAAAAGTAACAGAAGATATTCTTTCAACTGGAAAAACTAACAAGGGTTATTCTAAACAAGATTATATTACAGTTAAGAAAGTGAATGATGAATACAAGTTAAATATTAATAATTATATTGGATATATGCCAATTAATAAACAAACGAATCAAAATGATATTAGTATAGAGGTAGTTAGTAAAAATACTTATATGGAATACGAAGAATATACGATAAAAGTAACGAATCAAACAGAAAATGCAATTTTATTAGATCGTAGATTAGATGCTAAAACATTAGCATTACAAGATAGTAAAGGAGTATCATATTCTTCCTATAGCCATGAATTAACGGAACCAATGTTAACTGTATTAGCAGGACAAACAAAAGAAATAACGATAAAATTTTATAGTACATATGTATCTACTAAAGATATAAAATATATCGTTTTTTCTGATGTATCGTTATATAATGAGCAAGGAAGGACTGATAAAAAGATAGAATTAAAAGCAAATGTTTAAGTGATAAAATAAGAAACAAGAATCGAGGTGAGTAGATGGAAGAGGCAAAAAATGCTATTGAGGAAAAATTAAAGGAAATTTTTAAACCTAAAAAGAAGAAAATGATAATAATAATAGCAATAATAATTTTTATAATATTATTAGCAGGTGCAACATACTTTATAACAGTAGATGACGGAACTTATAAAGAAGATGATTGGAGTAGTATACCTTATGCAGCTGCAGAATATACTAATTCTGTTGCTATCAATAATGATGGAACGCTTAGTAGCAAATATTCAGCCCAAGATTTATGGGATAAAATGATAAAAAATAATAGCAGAGTCAATTTATATTTAGATAGTCCTGAGGACTTAGCCAGATTAATGAATGCAGAAATTATAACAAAATATCCAGATACTCGCCCTAGTAATGAATTAAATCAAGAAATTGATTGGGAAACAATTTTTGAAAAGGGAACCGATACCTTTCAAGGTATAGTAAAATTAAAAAGAGCCAATGCAGAAGGTCAAACATCACAAATCGCTTATGCTGATCCAGAAATCTTTTATGAATGGATTGAGACATATGCTGAAACTGGTGATGCAAGGGCAAAACAAGAAGCTTTAACTCATTTTACTTTAAGTAAAAATGATAGTGCTAATAGCACCATAGCAGATGAAACTGATTATACAGCAAGTGATTTAAAAACAAATTATTCTGATAGGATTGTTAATTTTGCTAATCCAGAAGTTACACCATCACCAGGAAAAGACTTGTGTCAAAAATGGGTCAGACAAGTATATGCAAATGCAGGATTAGGAAATGTATCCTATGCAACAGCATATGAAGCTTTTAAAAACAATTGTGTTTCCACAAGCAAAGATAACATACCAATAGGAGCAGCTGTTTATGGTACAGGAAGCGGTTCATCTGCTGGACATGTTGGTATTTACATTGGTGGTGGAAAAGTTGTAGACAATGTTGGTAATATTAAAACAAGTACATTAGAGGAATGGATAGCATGGCAAGAAAAGAATCCCACTGTAATTCCAGGAGAGGAACCAGGTTGGTTAGGTTGGGGATGGCAAGCAGGAAATCCTACTATTTTAGGGACAGCATCAGATAGTAATAACCAAGATAACAACCAAGAAAATACAGAACAAGCGAATACAAATAGTATTTCTTATACGGCAGTAGTGGCAACCTGGCAACAAGTAGATACTACCGTTACCTCTAATGAGCCAAATTTTAAAGATGTAATGAAGCACCAATATACCATGACTACTACGAATATCAATTACGAGGAAATGGTAGACAACTATACGATGCCGTTTGATTTATTATGGGCATTGTTAGTAGTTGGTGAGGATAAAAATTTTATCTTTGAACTAGCAAATTTGATATATAATAGTGATATACAAATAACCATTCATGATAATTTAACAGTGAATACAGACAAAGATGAAGAACATTATACCCAAAGAACCAAAGCAGTTGTAAATGCGACTATTACAGCCCAATGTAATGGACAAACAGCAACCAGCGATATCAGTACTCATGAGCATGACCCAGACCCTAATACACAAGACAAATCTTATACAAAGACAACAACAGTAGTAACACAAACGAATACAGTTGATGTAGCTTTAACGAAAGCAAATATATGGATTGTTGATTATGAAAATAATTATACCTATGTAAAGGCCAAAGAAGAATCATCTACACCGCAGACAATTAATAGAGATGAAGAAGAATGGCCAAAATCTCCTAATAGTACAGGAAATAGCTATTCTTGTGAAGAGATTACAAATAAAAAACAAGAATTAGAAACCAATGTAAAAGCATTAGCACAACAAGAGGCTGAAGCACAAGCAGTTGCTACGGCAACAACGCCACCGATTACGACTCCAGAAGTTGAAGGAGGAAGTGTTGAAGCACCAGCTTCGAATTCTGGTACGGAAGGTACTACGGTAGACGATACTGTTAATTTTCAAGAACAAATTGATGTTAAATATTATAGTAGACGTATTAATATTTATAATGTTATAACCAATAAAGTAAAAACACAAAAATACACGCAAGGCACACCAACGGTGAAAGAGAAAACAGATGAAACAACAAAACCAAATTTTGTAACAATATTTAATAAAGGTGAGTATAGGAAAAATAAAAGCAATATTAGAAATGTTTCTAGTTGGCTTTTTGAAATTATAGAAACTAATCCAAGTACAGCAGATATGGTAGATTTAGTAAAATATTTGTTATATAAGGCAACACAAACTAGTTATGGGGTAGAAGAATATGACTTTGGAGAATATGATGCATCGTTATTTACGGGAGTAACAGGAATTTATGGAGGAACACCGCAAGAAAAAGTATGGTTTGCTTTAAGAGCAGCAGGAGTTAGTGAATATGCAACAGCAGCTGTTATGGGAAATATTCAATGTGAATCTGGATTTGCTTCTGATAAAATTGAAGCTGGTTCTGGAATTGGTTTTGGATTATGTCAGTGGTCTTTTGGAAGAAGAGATGCCATAGAGAAATATGCAAAGTCAAAAGGAACACAAGCAGGAAACATTGACATCCAAATAGAGTTTTTAATTGCTGAATTAACTCCTGGTGGAGGAGCGAATGGATGTGCCTCTTATCAATTAGGAGGAATATCTTCTTCAAAATATGATGGCAAAAGATATAAACGAAAAGATTGGGAAAATGCAACTGATTTAGATATCGCTACAATAGCATTTATGGCACTTTTTGAGAGACCAAGCTATGACCCTAATATTAATCATATTTCTCAAAGAAGAGAGGCAGCAAAGAAATACTATAATGAATTCAAAGGGAAGGAAGCACCATCTGTTTATGGAACGAGCATTCCATCTGATGTTGCCAATAGTACAGCAACCCAAAAATTGAATTATTTGTTTGATGGAAAGGTGCCAACTACAGAAAAAACCATTCAACCACACCTTTCTACCATAGATGTAGCGATAACGCAAAAAAACGGAGTAAAAACAACAACGCAATTAACCATTCATAACAAATTAGCAAAAGATGTACAAGATGTTTTTCAAACAGCACAAAATGGTGGATTTAGAATTTATGAAGCAGCAGGATATTCTTTTAGACAGATGAACAATGGAGGTAGTGGTAAGTTATCACATCACTCTTATGGAGTAGCGATAGACATTAATGTAAATGAAAACTATTCGCATAAGGGAAAGAAGAAATATGCAGGTTCTTTCTGGAATCCAGCTAAGAGTAAATATTCTATTCCGAAAGGTGGCGTATTAGAAAAAGCTTTTGCATCAAAAGGATGGTCCTGGGGAGGAAATTGGTCTGGAGATTACCAAGACTATATGCATTTCTCGTTTACCGGAAATTAGAAAAGGAATGATTGGAATTGAAAAAGTTAAAAATTATGATAATTGTTTTTATTGTTATCATTGCTATTATGGCAGGATTTCTTATCGTATTAAACCGTAATCAAGAAGTTTCACCAAAACTAGATAATGTAGTAGAGACACAAGAAATCATGACACATGCTCATGAAATAGAAGAAGAAAAAGAAACATCAGATAAAGTAAAAGATTCTGAAAGGTTTTTTACAGTCAGTGCTTGTGTATCTCAATATTTAGATTTGTTAAATAAAAATTATGATATCTATTATGGATATGATGATAACAATCATTACACACAAATTGTGGACCCATATGAAGGGATATTTGATGTTTTAAGCGAGAAATATATTAAAGAGAATAATATGACAAAAGATAACTTAAAAAATCATATCCAATTATTAGAAAATAAAGTTGTATTTGTACCACTAGAAATGAGAATGATTGAAAATACAAATACAGAAAAGTATTTAGTTTATGGTATGATACAAAATCTAGACAATCAGTATATTAGTGATATATATTTATTTGTGAATTTATGTGAGATAAATGGTACCTTTTCAATTGAGCCAATTCAAAATAAATATAATAATATTTATGAGATTGATTATACAAATGAAGAAGAAATCATAAAAGAAAAGGATTTTAATGATTATGTACCAGTAAAAATCAATAGTGAATCTATGTGCCAACAATATTTTAATTTATATAAAAGTATCGCTTTGGCAAAACCAGAGAAGGCATATGAGTTTTTGGAAAAAGAATATAGGGAAAAAAGATTTGGAGAGGTATCTTCTTATATAAGATACTTGAAAGATAATCAAGAAGATTTAAGAACTTTGCAATTAACACAGTATTTAGTAAATGGCTATGATGAATATACAGAATATGTATGTAAAGACAAATATGAAAACTTATATATCTTTAAGGAAACAGCTTTAATGGAATTTACTATGGAATTAGATACGTATACCATACCAACGGAACAATTTAAAAAAACTTATCGTACTGCCAATCAACAAAAGAGAGTTATGATGAATATAGATAAATGGATACAAATGTTAAATAATAGAGATTATACATCAGCGTATAAGGTTTTAAATGAAACATTTAGAAATAATAATTTTGGCTCAGAGGAGAAATTTGTGGCATATATGAAAGAAAAGTATCCATTACATTACAAAATAGAATTTTCTAGTTTTTCAGAAGAAGGTTCAGCCTATGTTCAATCAATCAAATTAAAAGAAATTGGTTCAGAAAATGCAGAAGGAAAAGCATTAGATATTATTATGAAACTAAAAGAAGATATAGACTTTGAGATGTCATTTAATAAAGAATAAATATGTGAAATGGAGAATAATCGATGATAGAAATAAAAAATATATCGAAGTCCTATCAAAAAGGGCAAAAGGTTATTAAGGATATTAGTTTAGAAATAAAAGATGGAGAAATTTTTGGTTTTTTAGGACCAAATGGGGCAGGAAAAACCACAACTATTAAAATGATGACAGGTATTTTAGATATTGACGAGGGAGACATTTTAATAGATGGAAATAGTATGACGAAAGAACCAATAGAAGCGAAAAAACAAATTGGCTTTGTATCAGACAATCCCGATATGTTTTTAAAATTAAAGGGAATGGAATATTTGAATTTTATTGCTGATATTTATGAAATAACAAAGGAAGAGAGAGAAAAGAGAATTACAGAATTAGCAAAAGAATTTGGTATTTATGACGTCTTAAATGATAAAATTCAAAGTTATTCTCATGGTATGAGACAGAAAATTATTATTATATCCGTTTTATTACATAAGCCTAAAAATTGGATTTTAGATGAACCTCTTACTGGTTTAGATCCAGAAGCGGCATTTTATTTAAAATCTAAAATGAAGGAGCATGCGAAAGCTGGAAATAGTGTGTTTTTTTCTACTCACATATTAGAAATTGCTGAAAAATTATGTGATAGAATTGGAATTATACATCATGGAAAATTAATTTTTGTAGGGACACATGAAGAAATGAAAAAAGAATTAAAGGAAAATGCTTCTTTAGAAGAATTATTTATGGAGATAACAAAGAAAGATGAAGAAAATAATTAGTTTAACAAAAGTATTGGTAAAAGAATTTTATCAAAATCTTGCTATTTTTAATACAGAAAAAAAGAAATTTAATAAAAAATCTATGTTTTTTTGGTTATTAGCAATTATTTTTTTGGGTATTACCTATATTAGCTATCAAATTATTACATTCTTAGTAGACGTAGGACAAGAAAAGATTTTTTTAAATTTGTATTTTTTCATTTTGTCTATATTACTACTATTTCAAACGATATTAGTTTGTACGAATATATTCTTTTTTTCAAAAGACATAGAAAAAATTCTACATATGCCTTTAAAACCAGTAGAATTATTATTAGGAAAATTTAATACTTTATTATGCATGTTATATATAACAGAAGGTATTTTCGGTTTGGTTCCACTTACTCTCTACGGATTATTAACCCATGCCTATTTTGTATTTTATTTATGGGAAATCGTGATTTTATTAATCTTTCCTTTTTTATTAGCAACTGTGGTAAGTACCATCATGTTGTTGATTATGAGATTTGCAAAATTTATACGAAACAAAGAGGCTTTTCAAATCATCATTACAGTGGCTTTAATTATACTAGTTTGTGTACTAGAATCGAAAGCAATGCAAGGATTATTTGGAATTAAAAATGATGAACAAGCTTTACAACAGTTTAATAATTTCAGCCAAAAAGCAGAGGAAATGGGAAAGTATTTTCTCATTATTAATCCAAGCGTATCCATATTATTTGAGCCGATTCGTTTAACAGTTATCGTAGAATTTATAAAATTAATTATTTACAATATAATAGGTGGAAGTGTTTTTATCTTAATAGGAAAAAGGACCTATTTAAAGGATATATTGAGAAATGCAGTTAGTTCTACCAATAAAAAAAGAAAAAAGATAGATATTAAAAATAATACAAAATGTAGGAGTAAATCACAAGCCTATATGATAAAGGAGTTAAAAGCATTAATACGAGTACCTATCTTTTTCATGCAATGTGTATTTCCAGTTATTATTATTTTAGTTACTGGTATCATAGTAGTGGCAGTTTTATTACCAGTTGTTACAGAAGCTATGCAAGATGAGACGATTCAAAATGCAATACAAAATTTGTCATTTAACACAGAAGCTATATGCGATATATTAATTATATTACAAGTGTTATTCTCGATTTCTAATATTTCTTTAACAGCTATTTCAAGAGAAGGAAAAAACGCAATTTTTATAAAGTATGTTCCAATCGAATTATATAGACAGTTTTTATATAAGAATTTTCCTCAGGTTTTATTAAATTTGTTGGTTTCTATCATCGTATTAGGCATTATTTGGTATCTGATACCAAGTATTGATGTCATTTACTTATTTATGA
>CAOJZE010000039.1 GCA_948466095.1 uncultured Clostridium sp. | reverse complement strand
GTCGTTCGCTTCTATTCCTTGAATCGGTATATTTGCAATATCTCCATTTTCTATATATTTAAGTGTGTAGGTGGCTCTTTTATAGGTGTTGGAAGATATTTCATTTGAGTCTTTTTTGTCTTCTACGATTTCTCTTGCTAATTCAATTAGAGTGATGTTGTTTTTTTCTATGTATGTTTTGGATTGGATTTCAGCTAATGCTTTTGTCATTTTTTCTTTTACTTCTTTTCTGGTTTTGCCATATACTGATTTTCGGTTTATTTTTCCGTCGGCTTTTCTTCCTAGCGTAAATTGCCCAATCCATTTGTTTAATTTTTCACTATAATAGATAGTGCCTTCTCCATTTCCTCGTTTTGACATTTTTAGTACCTCCTATAAAATAAGATAAGTGTGTTTCAACTTATCTTTTTGTTTAAGTTATTTTTTGTCTTGTGTGTCTTTTTTGTTGTCTTTTAATATGATTTCTATCATGGCTTTTATTTGTTCTTTTTGTGTTTCTGTGGGTGGTGTGTAGTTGTTTATGTTAAAACCGATTTTTTCTAAGCCTAAGGGGTCATCATTGTTATTGATATTTCGTATGTCTGTTTTTCCTAGTAGATAATCTAAAGATACACCAAAATAATCAGCCAAAGTTGCCCATGTCTTAGAACCTGGGTCTCTTTCTTGTCTTTCATATTGTCCAACAGCTCTATCGCTTTTGTTAATTATTTTAGCAATATCAGATTGTAATAAATTTTTTTCTAGTCTTAATTGTTTTAATCTATTCATTGATAAATCAACCCTTTCGTATGATATTATACTACAATTTGTTCTTTTTGTAAATGAAAAAACAAAAAGTTCAAAAAAAAATTAAATAAGTATTGACAAACTACTTATAGTTGTGTATACTGTATCTGGTTTAATGAACAATAAGTTGTCTAAAGGAGGGGAAATGAAAAAATATACTTTAAAAGAATTGAGTGAAAGTAGAAATATGACACAAGAAGAAGTAGGAAGAGTAACTGGTAAGACTACAAGATATATTTCAATGATTGAGCAGGAGCTCCGTAATCCTAGTGACAAAATGAAAGAGAGTTTGGCAGAAACCTATAAAGTTTCATTGATGCAAATTTTTTTATCAATACAAACAACAAAAAGTTGTATAAAGGAGGCGAAAATATGAAAGTAAAAAAATCAACTAAAACTTTTTCTGAGTTACCAGATACCATAACACCTTATGATTATGCAGAATGGAGAGGAGTTGGAGAAAATAAGGCAAGAGAAATATTTAAAAGTAAAGGTTTTCCAAGAATAGAAGGCGTGGGTGTAAAACAAATAGCAGATAAGAGAGCGGTTTATTTGCATGAATTAGGGTTATCAGAAGATGACAGAAGAGAGGTTCTTAAAGAGATGGCTAGAAAAATAGTTTAAACGAACCAAACTAAGTAGAGAAGGAGGAGATAAGAAATTTTATACTTTACATGATGTTAAAGAAATAAAAAGAGTAGAGAACATAGAAGAAGTCAATAATCTTTTGTTAGAAAAAAAGTGGATTCTACTAGCTGTAGAAACCACAAAAGATAATTTACAAAAGTATTTACTTGGTAGAATCGAGTAAATCTAAGTAAAAAACAGAATTATAATATAGGTGGAAACAAAAGAAAAGGAGCAATAAAAGAGTACTATATATATTATTATACAAAATTTTAAGGAGAAAATTATGAGTAATTTAATTAAAAATTCAATTTTGGAAGATGAAAAAGATATAAGAACAGGGCTAATGCAAAATATTAATTGTGTATTTATTAAAGGTAGAGTACTAAAAAGAATACAAGAGGAAAGAACATATAAAATTGTATTGAATATACACTTTTGAAGAATATATAGAAAGTAGAATTGTTTTTTCAATAAGAACAGCATATAGGTATATAGAATTTGGAAGCAAATTTTCAGAAAATGTGTCCGCAGTGTCACAAAATTTTAGTATCAGGAAATTGTATGTAATAGCATCAGCAGTTAGAACTAAAGGATAAGCAATTGATTTTATTCAAGAAAAATACATTGTAAATAATCAAGAAAAGACAGTAAATGATATAACAACAAGAGATAGAGCAATTAGAAAAAGAAAGGCAAAGTTATTTGAAAAATATGAAGAAACAAAAAGTACAATAGTTAGCATGAATAACGTGAAAAACAACGAAATAGGGCAAAAGTATTATGATACGGATTTCATGGATTATTAGCAGAAATAGCAAGCTTCTTGAGAAATACATCAAAATATACATGCATGGAGCAAGAATATTCAGAATTATCTGTAAGTAAAAAACACTATTAAAAAATGACATAAAAAAGATTGAAATATGGCTGTTAGACATGAAAAAAGCAATGAACAAAAATTTAATGAAATGATAAGAAAAAAGCTTAAGATATTTTACAAGTTGTAGATGTCTACGTTGTTCGCACCATTGGAACCTCAAGTGTTTTGTAAGATTATGCTTGAGGTTTTAATTCCAAAAAAGTATAGAAATCAATATGAAATTTCTACACTTATATGGTACAAAAGTTTTTTAATTTCAGATGATTTACCAAAAACCGAAACTTAAAAAGAAGAAATCATTTGATATAATCAAAGAAATATGATATATATAACAAGGGTGTATAATATGAATCAAAGGGATAAAGAGAAAAATAAAAAATTATATAGAGAATTGATTACAGAGTTGAAGATCTTGTCCATGAGGGCAGAGCATAATGAGGAAGAAGAAATAAAAAAAAGACGTTATAGAGAGACTTATAAAAAATTAGAATTAATAGAAGAAAGAAGACATTTAACAGAAATAGGAAAACAAGGAATACATAAAGAAGCCTATTTAACAGCATTAGAGATGATAGGAAGAAGATGTGAAGATACTGTTGGAACAGGGGAGATTTTAGAAAAGATAATGGAAGATATTGAACAACTATGCGAGAAATTTAATATAAAAGACAAAAATATTAAAGATGAGGAAATAGATGAGATTGAGCTTGAAAAATAACCATGAGGGGAGAAGAAAATGAAAAAGATATTAGTAGCAAGTAACAATCCAGGAAAATTAAAAGAAATTCAAGGAATCTTAAAAGGCTATCAATTAGTAACATTAAAGGATATCAATTGTAAAATAGAAGTGAACGAAGACCAAGAAACTTTTGAAGGAAATGCTAAAAAGAAAGCAAAAGAAATAGCGGAATTAACAAACATGCCATGTATAGCAGATGATAGTGGTTTATGCATAGAAGCTTTTAAGGGGTGGCCAGGTGTACACACGGCAAGATTTTTAGGAGAGAACGCAACACCAACCGAAAGAAATGAAGCAATACTAGAAAAAATGAAAAATCTAAAGCAAGAACAAAGAAAAGCAAAAGTAGTATGTGCAGTAGTCTATTATGAAGAGGGGAAATTTGTCGTAGCTAGAGGAGAAATTTCAGGAAAAATAGCACAACAACCAAAGGGAAAAAATGGTTTTGGATTTGACCCTATTTTTGAATTAGAGAATGGAAAAACTTATGCAGAATTATCACAAAAAGAAAAAAATGAAATGAGTCACAGAAAAAAAGCCCTAGAAAATTTGGAAAAACAATTGACAAATAAGTAGAATTATGATAAAATTGCAAATTGTAATCCGCTTAGTCAAGGTGCCTAAATATTAACCAAAAGTTAATTACCTGAAAATGAAGGATTAGCGAGTATACAAATAAGGGAGGTGCATTTTAAATGTACGCAATCATTGAAAGCTGTGGAAAACAATACAAAGTAGCAGAAGGAGATGTTGTATTTTTTGAAAAATTAGATGCAGAGGAAGGTAAAAAGGTCACATTTGACAACGTAGTTTTTGTATCTGACGAAGGAAAAGTACAAGTTGGAAATCCTTATGTGAAAGGTGTAAAAGTAGACGGAAAAGTAATTTCTCATGGTAAAGCAAAAAAAATCATTGTTTTCAAAATGAAAGCAAAAAAGAATTATAGAAGAAAACAAGGACATAGACAACCATACACAAAAGTAGAAATTACAGCTATTAAAACAGCTACAAAAAAAGCAGAAACAACAGCCAAGAAAGAAGACACAAAAAAAGCGACTGAAAAAGTAGAGGCTTAAAACTAAATCAGATTTTAAAAATGAAACGAATAGAAAAGGAAAACTGAAGGGAGTGAGAAAGCATGGCTCATAAAAAAGGTCAAGGTAGTAGCCATAACGGTAGAGAGAGTGAATCTAAACGTCTTGGTGTCAAAAGAGCAGATGGTCAATTTGTTTTAGCAGGGAATATTTTAATAAGACAAAGAGGAACCAAAATGCATCCAGGAACTAATGTAGGAAAAGGTAGTGATGATACATTATATGCATTAGTAGATGGAACAGTAAAATTTGAAAGAAAAGGTAGAGATAAAAAACAAGTAAGTGTTTACCCAGTAGAACAATAATAAAACAAAAAAATGATTTTGGGGACGGAGGAAAAAATCATGGTTATAGGAAAACAGCATTTTAATTATGTTTGTTGGAATAAACCATGATTTTTTCCTCCGTCCCCAAAATCATTTTTTTGTTTCAACTATTTACAAATATAAGAACATATAGTATAATCTTATGAAATAAAAATAAAAAATGGAAAAAGAAAGGGGCAAATCAAATGGCAAAAATACTAGAAGATATTTCAAGAACATTTAATGAATATTTATTACTACCAAATTTGACTGACGAAAGATGTATACCAACAAATGTATCATTAAGAACACCACTTGTAAAATACAAAAAGGGGGAAGAAGCAAAATATTATGCGAATGTACCAATGGTATCAGCAATTATGCAAGCTGTATCAGGAGAAGAAATGGGAATTGCGCTAGCAAGAGAAGGAGGAGTTGCTTTTATTTATGGTTCACAATCCATTGAATCACAAGCAAGAATGGTTAGACATGTTAAAAAACACAAAGCTGGATTTGTGATAAGTGATTCCAATGTGAAATCAGGAACGTCTTTAAGAGAAGTTATTAATCTAGTAGAGGAAACAGGACATTCTACTGTCATCATCACAGATGATGGAACAGCAAGAGGAAAATTTATTGGGCTAGTAACGGATAAAGATTACAGAGTTTCAAGAGATAGTTTTGAAGAACCAATTGATAAATTTATGACACCAAAGGATAAGGTAGTATGGGCACATGTAGGAATTAGTTTATCAGAAGCAAATGATATGATTTGGGAAAACAAAATTGCATGTTTACCAATTTTAGATGATGAAGAGAGATTAAAGTATTTAGTATTTAGAAGAGATTATGAAGAAAGAAAAAATAATCCAAACTCATTATTAGATGAGAATAAAAGATATATTGTAGGAGCTGGCATTAATACAAGAGATTATGAGGAAAGAATACCAGCTTTAGTAGAAGCAGGAGTAGACTTGATTTGTATGGATTCATCAGATGGTTATTCTGTTTGGCAAAAAAATACGATAGATTTTGTAAGAGAAAAATACGGGGAAGATGTCAAAATAGGAGCTGGAAATGTAGTAGATAGAGATGGATTCATGTATCTAGCAAAAGCAGGAGCAGATTTCATCAAAATTGGTGTAGGAGGAGGTTCTATTTGTATCACTCGTGAGACAAAAGGAATCGGACGTGGAAATGCCTCTGCCTTAATTGATGTAGCAGCAGCACGTGATGAATATTTTGAAGAAACTGGAATTTATATACCAATCTGTATTGATGGAGGAATTGTACATGATTATCATATTACAATTGCTTTGGCTTTAGGAGCAGACTTTGTTATGATGGGAAGATATTTTGCTAGATTTGATGAAAGCCCAACAAGAGTGATTAAAAAAGGAAATGCTTTTGTAAAAGAATATTGGGGAGAAGGATCTAATCGAGCAAGAAATTGGCAAAGATATCTAGAAGATCCAACCAAAAATAAATTATCTTTTGAAGAAGGCGTCGATTCTTATATCCCTTATGCTGGTAGCCTAAAAGATAATTTAGCGATTACGGTTGCTAAAATCAAGTCAACGATGTGTAACTGTGGTTGTGTTTCTATTCCAGAATTTCATGAAAAAGCAAGATTAACCTTGGTTTCTGATATTAGTATCACAGAAGGTGGAGCACATGATGTAATTTTAAAGGAAATTGACAATCAGTTTAAATAAAAAAGAAATCAAATTATCAAAAAAACCAGTAGAGATTTAATCTGCTGGTTTTTCAAAAAATGAGTCGAAAACTATTGCAATTTATAGTCAAAATTTGTTATAATAGAAAAGATATAATAATAGAGGAATACAAAATGCTAAAGCATTTTGCATAAGTTATCTGTAATAAGCAAAGCTTGAACAGCTAACTTAAAGAGGAAGGATGTTAATAAAAATGAAAAACAGAGTAAGGAAAACAAAATTAATAACAATGGCAAATGTTTTCTTAATCGTTGTTTTATTTTTATTGACATGATAAATAAGGGGTTGGCGTTCCTTATTTTTTTTATGTACTAGACAAATACCATGAAAGGAGTAACATATGAAAGAATTTAACAAAAAAATTGTATTAGAAGATGGAGAAGAATATTATGGTTATGGCTTTGGAGCAGACAAAGAAGCCATCTGTGAAATTGTATTTAATACCTCTATGGTAGGATATCAAGAAATTGTATCAGACCCATCTTACACCTATCAAATGGTAGTTATGACCTATCCATTGATTGGAAATTATGGAATAACAGATGATGATTATGAGACCAAACAACCAACCATAGGAGGAATGGTAGTAAGAGAATATAATGACTTACCAAGTAATTTCCGCTATACGAAAACTTTATCCGAATATTTAGAAGAAAATGATATACCAGGAATAGCAGGAATTGATACCAGAAAGTTGACAAGAAATATTCGAGAAAAAGGAAGTAGAAAAGTAATCATAACAGATATTCAAACCAGCAAACAAGAAGCTTTAAAAAAATTACAACAAACCGACATACCAAGAGATGCGGTAGCAAAAGTGAGTTGCAAGAAAAAGTGGTATTCTAGAACCGCTAATGCAAAATACAATGTAGTAGCAGTTGATTGTGGTATTAAATTGAATATCGTAAGAAGCTTAAACGCAAGAGGATGTAATGTAACGGTAGTTCCTTATCATACAAGTGCAGAAGAAATTATAAATTTAAAGCCAGATGGTATATTTTTATCCAATGGACCAGGTGACCCAGAAGATGTAACAGAAGTTATACAACTAGTAAAAGAACTAAAAGGCAGATATCCCATTTTTGGAATTTGTTTAGGACATCAAATGATAAGTCTAGCCTATGGTGCCAAAACGTATAAATTGAAATTTGGTCATAGAGGTGGCAATCACCCAGTTGTCAATCTGGAGAATGGAAAAATAGAGATAACAAGCCAAAATCATAGTTATGCTGTGGATGATGAATCTTTAAAAAAGACAGAACTAATGGCAACTCATAAAAATATTTTGGATGATACCATTGAAGGAGTAGAATGTAAAAAAGATAAGGTGTTTAGTGTGCAATATCACCCAGAGAGTGCACCAGGTCCACAGGATAGTGGGTATTTGTTTGATAAGTTTATCACACTATTGGACAAATAATGATAGCAAAGTTAATTTTTTAGATATTAACAACTTAAACTATGCTAAATTTTCAAAAAAGTTCGTTCAAGCTAATTTTCAGAGAAATTCTAAATTAATTTTATGGCTCCCTTCCACGTCAAGCGTGAACTCTTTCCATAAAATTAATCAAGAATTTCTACTTCAATTACTTTCAATTCACTTTTTTAAAATTTATCAAGTTAAGTTGATAGAATAAAGTATTTAATAGTCATAAAATTAAATGAAGAAAGGTGAAGAAAAATGCCAAAAAGAAAAGATATTAAAACCGTACTAGTAATAGGTTCAGGACCAATTGTAATTGGACAAGCCGCAGAATTTGATTATGCGGGAACACAAGCTTGTCTAGCCTTAAAAGAAGAAGGATATAAAGTTATATTAGTAAATTCCAATCCAGCTACTATCATGACAGACACAACGATTGCAGATAAAGTTTATATGGAGCCACTGACCTTAGAATATGTTGCTAAAATTATTCGATATGAAAGACCAGATGCCATTCTTCCAGGAATTGGAGGACAAACAGGTTTAAATATAGCCATGCAATTATATCAAAAAGGGATTCTGCAAGAATGCCAAGTAGAACTTTTAGGAACGAGCAGTGAAAGTATTGAAAAGGCAGAAGATAGAGAAAAATTCAAACAACTATGTGAAGAGTTAGGAGAACCAGTATTAGAATCTATTATTGCAACATCAATGGAAGAAGGAATCCAGGCAGCTAATAAAATAGGTTATCCTGTTGTTTTAAGACCTGCTTTTACCTTAGGAGGTACAGGTGGAGGTTTTGCTGACAACGAAGAAGAATTAAAAGAAATTATGAAACATGCCCTAAAACTTTCCCCAGTAGGACAAGTTTTAGTGGAAAAAAGCATCAAAGGTTATAAAGAGATAGAGTATGAGGTAATTCGCGATAAAAATGATACCGCGATTACCGTATGTAATATGGAAAATTTAGACCCAGTAGGAATACATACAGGAGATTCCATTGTTGTGGCACCAAGTCAAACCTTGACCAATAAAGAGTATCAATTATTAAGAGATAGTGCCTTGAAAATTATTAGAGCCTTGAAAATCGAAGGAGGATGTAATGTACAATTTGCATTAGACCCACATTCTTTTAATTATTATCTAATTGAGGTAAACCCAAGAGTATCTCGTTCCTCAGCATTGGCTTCTAAAGCAAGTGGATATCCAATTGCTAGAGTATCTAGCAAAATTGCCATTGGTATGAGATTAGATGAAATCATGTTAGCGAACACGCCAGCTAGTTTTGAACCAGCTTTAGATTATGTGGTATCAAAAGTAGCCAGATTTCCGTTTGACAAATTTACACTGGCTTCTAATAAGTTAAGTACCCAAATGAAGGCAACAGGAGAGGTAATGAGTGTAGGAAGAACGCTAGAGGAGAGTTTGTTAAAAGCGATTCGTTCTTTGGAGATTGGTGTTTGTCATATTCAAATGGATAAATTTAACGAAATCGAAACAGAAGAATTAATGACTTATATCAGAGAGGGAACCGATGATAGAATTTATGCGATAGCTGAATTAATGAGAAGAGATGTGGATTTGGGCTTAATTTATAATATTACCAAAATTGATATGTTTTTCTTAGATAAAATAAAAAATATCATCAAAAAAGAAAGGATATTGGCAGAGAATAGAGGAGATATTGCTGTTTTTAAACAAGTTAAGAAAATGGGATTTAGTGATAAATACATTGCTAAGGTATGGAATAAAACAGAAGAGGAAATTTATCTACTAAGAAAGAAAGAGAATATTTATCCTGTTTATAAAATGATTGATACTTGTAGTAGTGAGTTTGAAAGTTATGTGCCATATTTCTATTCAACCTATGAAGAAGAAAATGAATCTATTATCAGTAATAAAAAGAAAATGATTGTGCTAGGTGCAGGACCAATCAGAATTGGACAAGGGGTAGAGTTTGATTATTCTACGGTTCATGCGATAAAAACGATTAAAGAAGCGGGTTATGAAGCCATTATCATTAATAATAATCCAGAAACCGTTTCAACCGATTACACGACAAGTGATAAATTATATTTTGAACCATTAACGGTAGAAGATGTCATGAATATTATTGACCTAGAAAAACCAGAAGGGGTAATTGCCGCATTAGGTGGACAAACAGCCATTAACTTAGCAGAGCCACTTTCTAACTTAGGTGTTAAAATCATTGGAACCGATGTTAACGCGATTGAAAAAGCGGAAAATAGAGATGCTTTTGAAAAAGTAATGAAAGAATTAAAATTGCTACAACCAAAAGGGCAAGCGGTAACCAAAATAGAAGATGGTATTCAAGTAGCAGAAGAGATTGGCTATCCTGTTTTAGTGAGACCAAGTTATGTATTAGGTGGAAGAGCTATGCAAATTGTTTCCAACAAACAGGCTTTGGAAAAATATCTAAAAACAGCAGTAGAGGTCAATACCAAGCAGCCTGTGTTAGTGGATAAATATATCATAGGAAAAGAACTAGAAGTGGATGCTGTATGTGATGGAAAAGATGTATTTGTACCAGGAATTATGGAGCATGTTGAAAAAACAGGAATTCATTCAGGGGATAGTATTAGTATTTATCCGACTTTTAGTGTAAGTGAAAAAGCCAAACAAACTATTTTAGATTATACCGTAAAATTAGGATTAGGAATAGGAATTGTAGGATTATACAATATTCAATTTATCGTAGATGAAAAAGAAGACGTATATGTAATTGAGGTAAATCCAAGGTCTTCGAGAACTGTGCCATTTATTTCGAAATCAACAGGCTATTCTTTGGCAGATATAGGAACTTTAGTCATGCTAGGAAAAAGTTTGAAAGAACAAGGAATCACAGAAGTGTATCCAAAAGAAAAAGAAAAATGGTATGTGAAAGTACCAGCCTTTTCATTCTCTAAATTGAATGGCTTAGATGCTTGCCTTTCACCAGAAATGAAATCAACAGGGGAAGCAATTGGTTATGATAAGAAATTGACAAGAGCCTTGTATAAAGCACTACAATCTTCTGGTATGCGTTTAGCCAATTATGGAACGATTTTTGTGACAATTGCCAATAAGGATAAGGAGGAAGCTCTTCCTTTGATTCAAAGATTTTATAATTTAGGATTTAATATAGAGGCAACGGAAGGAACAGCTAAATTCTTAAAAGAACAAGGTATTAGAACTAGAATTAAAAAGAAGATTAGCGAAGGTAGTGAAGAAATATTGGATTCTATGAGAAAAGGCTATGTGAGTTATGTGATTAATACGAGAAATATTGATTCGATTGACCAAGAGACAGATGGTGCAATGATTAGAAGATGTGCGGTTGATAATAATATTCCGATTTTTACTGCTCTAGATACGGTAAGAGTTTTACTAGATGTACTAGAGGAGATTACGCTTGGAATTTCAACGATTGACGAGTAATTTGACAAAATTTTCCAAAAAGGATTGACAAAAGCTAAGAAACAGATTATATTATAAACATAATCTGTTTTTTCATTTATATTAAATTCAGAAATTTATTTTCATTCATTATATCGAAAAATCAAATTCAATAGAAAAACAAGAAAAAATAAGATAATAAAAGGAAATAGCCATAGAAAAAGAAATACGGCAATATTTACTTTCAAATAAAAATTGACCACAAAATAAAAATGAGTTAAAATTAAGAAAGGAAAAGAATATGAAGAAATTTACCTATCAAGATTATTTAAAATATACAAAAGAAAAATATCATTCTTTTAGGGTGGCAGAAGACAGTACAGCTTATAATCTTCAAAAGATACATCAATATAAAGATAAAGGATATAAAATGATTTTAGATGATAAAACAGAGGCTGTTCAATTCATCAATAAAGTGCTGAAAATAGAAAATACGGAATATGAAATCCAAAAAGAGGAAATTGAGAAATACAATAGTAGTTTTATAACACAAAATTTTAAATCAAAAGAATCAGATTTGGTTTATAAGAAAAAAGAAGAAGATATATTTTTCTTAATTGAACAACAGTCACAAATCGATTATTCTATGGCTTATCGAATATTGAATTATTGTTTAGAAATTATCAGAAATACGGTTGATAAAGAAAAATTAAAAAATAAAAGTTATAAAATGCCAGTTGTCTATCCAATTGTATTATATACAGGAAAAAGAAAATGGAATGCCCAAAAATATTTTGAGGAATGTCAGATGAGATTAAGAGGTGTAGAAAGAACAACATTTGCTTCTTATAATTTAATCGATATTAATTGTTTAACACAAGAAGAATTATGGCACCAAGATAATTTTTTATCGAAAATGTTATTATTAGAAAAAGTAGAAAAGGAGGGGGAAATAGAAAAATATTTTGCTAGGATAGAACATGAAAATTTTACAGATAAAGAAATTAATATCATAATACAAATGATGTATGGTTCTTTAAAGAGAAAAATGGATGAAAAAAAGATAAAAGAGTTTATTCAAAAAATAAAAAGTAGAGAAGGAGGTAATCATATGGGATTAACTGCATTGGAAAGGTATTGGGATAGAAAGTTTGATGAAAAAATGGAACAAGGAATGAAGCAAGGATTGGAAAAAGGAATGCAACAAGGAATGCAACAAGGAATGAAGCAAGGTATTGAGAAAGGCATGGTCAAAGGAAAGAAAGAATACAAAATAGAGATTATCTTAAAAATGCTAAAAAATAATATGGATGAAGAAACTATTAGAAAGATGACAGAAACCACACAAAAAGAATTGGACAAAATAAAAAACAAGTATAAAATATAGGAAAAGAATACTTGAAAAGTATTCTTTTTTGGTATAAAATGGTTTTGGCTTATAAAAAAAGGCAATACTATAAAAGTAAGATTAAAAAGAATAAGGGAAGGAACCTGACAAAATGAATAAAAAAACAGTACAGGACATTGATTTAAAAGGAAAGAAGGTATTAGTTCGTTGTGACTTTAATGTACCAATGGACGAAAATCAAAATATAACAGACAACACAAGAATAGTAGCGGCAATACCAACTATAAAATATTTGTTAGAAAATAATTGTGCTATTATTTTGTGTTCACACTTAGGAAGACCAAAGGGAGAATTTAAGCCAGAGTTTTCATTAAAGCCAGTGACCAAAGAATTAGCAAATTTATTGGGAAAAGAAGTTATCATGGCAAAGGATGTGATTGGAGAAGATGCCAAAGCAAAAGCTACTAAATTAGAACAGGGGCAAATATTGCTATTAGAAAATGTAAGATTTCATAAAGAAGAAACTGATAATGACTCTGTATTTGCAAAAGAGTTAGCTAGTATGGCAGAAATTTATGTAAGTGATGCCTTTGGTTCTACTCATAGAGCACATGCTTCTACAGCAGGAGTTGCTGAATTCTTACCAGCTGTATCTGGATTTTTGATAGAAAAAGAATTACAATTTCTAGGGAATGCAATTTCCAATCCAGAAAGACCTTTTGTTGCTATTTTAGGAGGAGCAAAAGTTTCTGATAAAATAGGAGTCATTGACAGCTTGTTAGAAAAAGTGGATACATTAATGATTGGGGGAGGAATGGCATATACATTCTTTAAGGCACAAGGTTATGAAGTAGGAGATTCCATCTGTGAATTGGACAAATTAGATTTAGCCAAAGATTTAATGAAAAAAGCTAAAGAGAAGGGTGTTAAGTTAATGCTACCAGTAGACACTAAGATAGGAAAAGAATATCAACCAGATACGGAAAGCAAAACAGTGGCATGGACAGAAATTCCACAAGGCTGGGAAGGTTTTGATATAGGAGAAGAAACCATCAAACAATATATAGAAGAATTGAAAAAGGCTAAAACAATAGTGTGGAATGGTCCATTGGGATTGTTTGAATTTGACCAATTTGCTGTAGGAACGAATAGCATTGCAAAGGCATTGGCTGAAATTAATGCTACTACGATTATTGGCGGGGGAGATTCATCAGCTGCTGTTAAGAAGATAGGATTAGAAGATAAGATGACTCATATTTCAACAGGTGGTGGAGCTTCGCTAGAATTTTTAGAGGGAAAGGCTTTGCCTGGTATTGAATGCCTTCTAAACAAATAAAAATCAGCATCTTGCACATTTTCGTTAAGATAGTTCAAATTTCGATGTACCAACGTACACCTTCAGCTTGAACTATCTACCAAAAATGCGCAATATACTAATTTTTATTTGTTTATAAATAAAAGAGTTTTAGAAAGAAGAGTAAAAATGGAATTATTAGATGTTTTAGATGAAGAAGGAAATGAGACAGGAAGAGTGGAAGAGAAAGATGTAATACATGAAAAAGCATTATGGCACAAAGAAGTAGATGTTTGGATTGTAAATGAGCAAGGAAAAATTCTAATTCAAAAAAGAGCAGTAACTAAGAAACAAGCACCTAATAAATGGATATCAACAGGAGGTCATGTAAAAAGTGGAGAAGATGTAAAAGAGGCAATGGTTAGAGAAATAAAAGAAGAAATAGGAATGGATTGTAAAAAAGAGAATTTACATTTAATATTAATTGCTAAACATCGTTCTTGGAGAGGGGATAATAATGTTTTTCGTTATCTATATT
>CAOJZE010000038.1 GCA_948466095.1 uncultured Clostridium sp. | reverse complement strand
AAAATCAATAAAACCTTTAATTTTCTAAGAAAAAATTTTTTATTCGTTACCACTGCCTAAAACCATGCGACATTGATTATTTATGTAAAATATGGTATAATAATGGTAGATGGTAATGTGCCATTATTGGAAAATTTTCTTCATTTCACTAGTGGAATAGCTAGTTTTGAATGAATACAACAAAAAATAATATTTTTAAGGAGGACAAGAGTATGAAGAAAAAAATGATTGTAATCATGGTTTGCTTTTTGGCGGCAATTATGGTGTGTGGAACAGAGGCAGCAGCGAAGCGGCAGGTAAAAGGAAATGCAATGTCCCAATATTTGGATAGGCAAATTCATAAATGCAAGGATGTAACTGAAGAATACTTGCTTAAAGTAGCAGAAATTTGTGTAGATTATGAGGACTACGGTTATACTGAAAAAGAAGCAATAAAATTAGCTAAGGGAATTGTAAAGCATAAAAAGTGTACGACAAGTGTGCTTGAGAAACTGTGGAAATCCGGGCCTTTCGAAATTATGCTAATGCTAGCAAATAGTAAAAAAAGTAATGAAGAAATACTTGAGTTGTTAGCAGAAATTTGTGTAGATTATGAGGACTACGGTTATACTGAAAAAGAAGCAATAAAATTAGCTAAGGGAATTGTAAAGCATAAAAAGTGTACGACAAGTGTGCTTGAGAAACTGTGGAAATCCGGGCCTTTCGAAATTATGCTAATGCTAGCAAATAGTAAAAAAAGTAATGAAGAAATACTTGAGTTGTTAGCAGAAATTTGTGTAGATTATGAGGACTACGGTTATACTGAAAAAGAAGCAGTGAAATTAGCAAAAATACTTCACAAAAAACTTCACAAAGTAAGTAAATGAAAAAAAGCCAAAAGCAAAAAACAAAAGGAAATCCCGTTCTAGGATTTCCTTTTGTTTGGTATTATGTATAAACAATTTTTCAGTGTAACTATTCAGGTAAAAAAATTTAATTTTTCGCTTTTTAAATTTTATAAAATGTGTTACAATTGGAACAGCAAAAAATAAAATCTTGCATTAATGCAAACTAGATATGAGCCTAGGAAGGAATGAAAAAGGATGTCAGAAAAAGCAAAAAAAGTAGAAGAAATATTTAGTGATTATAAAACCAATTCCAATCTAAAATACGCAGAAGTCAGAAGTCTAAACATGATAAAAAAAACTAATACTTTGCAAGTCATGTTATATTTAGATGAATACATAGAAATCAAAGAAATCTGGTATTTTGAAAACTTTTTACAACAAAGATTTCAAATCGAACACATCGATGTCACCATACAATACCATGAAAAAGTAGAAAAAAAAGCCATACCAGAAGAATGGAAAAACATTATCGCCTATATGTCACACAAATATCCACTAGCCAAACCCATGTTACTCTTAAAAAGTGATGTAGAAGTAGAAGCAAATACCATTCATATCAAAATGCATATCCAAGGAGCCGACTTTTTAAAAGCCAAAAAAACGGACCAAGAATTACAAAAAACCATAAAAAACTTATTTGGGGAAGACTATGTCATTGACTTGACAGAAGACTTATCCAAAAAAGAAATGAATGAAATCCGTGAAAATATCAAAAAACAAGAAGCACAAATTATAGCCCATATTGAAGAAGAAAATAGGCAACATGCCATCGAAAAAGAAAACCAAGAAATCGTACCAGAATACCATGACGTAAACTATGCTCCACCAACCGATTTAGAGGGTTATATTCCACCAGAAGAAATAGATATACCAAGCTCGCAAGAGCAAGAATACATTATGGGAAAACCATCCAAAGCCAAAGAAAAACACGTAAAAATCAAAGATATTACTGCCAATGATGGAAGAGTAACCCTAGAAGGAAGAATCGTAACAACAGATGTTAGAGAAACCAAATCAGGCAAAGGAATGATTATTTTTGACTTATATGATGGCACAGGAACCATCACTTGTAAATCTTTTGCCAAAGATTATGCCGAAGGGCAAGCAATCGTAGAAAAAATCAAAACAGCCAAAGCCATAAAAACGATTGGAAAAGCAGGATTAGACACCTATGCTGGCGATATTACCGTCATTGCCAATACCATTCTAGAGACAAATGCGGAACTGCCAGAATTACCAACCGAAGAAGAACAAGAAGACACGCCATTGATTTTGGGTAGTACACAAAATATTACAGACCCATTGGTAAAAGTGGAAGATTTAGGAGTCGATGATGGAAAAATAGCTCTGCAAGGAGAAGTTATTTTTACCGAAGACCGAACCCTAAAATCAGGAAAAACATTATTTAGTTTTGACCTATACGATGGCACAAGTACCATCACTTGTAAAGCTTTTTTGGAAAAAGAAAAAGCCAAAAGAGTCATGAAAAGAATTCAAAATGCCAAAGGTGTTAAAGTGGCTGGAACAGCTCAAATGGATACTTTTTCCAATGAATTAACCGTCATGGCAAATACCGTAATAGAAACCGAAGGAATTAAAAAACAAACGAGACAAGACAAAGCGCAAGTAAAAAGAGTAGAATTACACATGCATACGAAAATGAGCCAGATGGATGCCATGACATCTGCTAAAGATTTAATCAAAAGAGCCATGCAATGGGGTATGAAATCCATAGCCATTACCGACCATGGTGTCGTACAAGCCTTTCCAGAAGCCCATAAAATGTTAGGATATGATAATCCAGACATGAAAATTCTATATGGTGTAGAAGCCTATTTAGCACCAGACAAAAACGAAATTGTAACCAACGGAAAAGGACAAGATATCGATACTACTTACTGTGTACTAGACTTAGAGACCACTGGTTTTTCCGCAACCACTGAAAAAATTACAGAAGTTGGCATCATGAAAGTAAAAAATGGAGAAGTACTTGACCAGTTTAGTTGTTTTGTAAATCCCAAAAAGCACATTCCACAAAGAGTAACAGAAGTTACGAAGATAACAGATGACATGGTAAAAGATGCGGAAACTATTGATATGGTATTTCCAAAAATTTTAGATTTTATCAAAGACTCTGTTTTAGTTGCTCATAACGCACCATTTGATATGGGATTTTTAAAGCAAAATGCAAAAAATTTAGGATATGATTTTGATTTTACTTATTTAGATACCTTGAGTTTAGCCAAAGACTTATTCCCAGATTATAAAAAATACAAATTAGGAAAAATTGCAGAAAATCTAGGCATCAAAGTAGAAGTTGCCCACCGTGCTTTAGATGATGTGGATACCACTGTGAAAGTATTTAACGTCATGATAGACATGTTAAAAAAACGTGGTGCTAAAACAGTAAATGACATTGATGGGGTAAGTAGCACCGAAGAAGCCAAAAAAGAAGAATACAAAAAATTAAAAACATATCATGCCATTATTTTAGCCAAAAATTATGTCGGCTTACGAAATTTGTATCGCTTGGTATCTCTTTCCCATTTGGATTATTTTTACCGAAAGCCTAGAATTTTAAAGAGTTTGTATAAAAAGTATTCCGAAGGGCTAATCTTGGGAAGTGCTTGTGAAGCTGGCGAATTGTATCAAGCAATTGAACTAGGTAGAACAGATGAAGAAATCGAAGCGATTGCGAATGACTATGACTATTTAGAAATTCAACCAACAGGAAACAATCAATTTTTAATTAGAAAAGAAATTGTGAAAGATGTAGAAGCTTTGCGTGATATTAACCGAAAAATTGTGGACTTAGGAGAAAAATTAAATAAGCCAGTCGTAGCAACTGGAGATGTTCATTTTATGGACCCACAAGACGAAATTTATAGACGTATTTTAGAAGCGGGACAAGGCTATGAAGATGCAGATAATCAAGCTCCCTTGTATTTAAGAACCACAGAAGAAATGCTAGAGGAATTTAGTTATTTGGGAAAAGAGAAAGCCTATGAAGTAGTTGTGACCAATACCAATTTAATTGCCGATAGATGTGAGCAGATTAGCCCGATTTCGCCAGAAAAATGTCCACCACATATACCAGGTTGTGAGCAGACTATCAAAGATATTGCCTATGAAAGAGCCCATGAATTATATGGTGATCCATTACCAGAGTTAGTGCAAGAAAGATTAGACAAAGAATTAGATTCCATCATAAAAAATGGATTTTCAGTTATGTATATCATTGCCCAAAAATTAGTATGGAAATCGAATGAAGATGGCTACATTGTAGGGTCAAGAGGGTCTGTTGGTTCTTCTTTTGCTGCTAACATGACAGGAATTACAGAGGTAAATTCCTTACCGCCTCATTATCGATGTCCGAATTGTAAATATTCAGACTTTACAGACTATGGCTATAAAAATGGATTTGACTTACCAGATAAAGCATGCCCAAAATGTGGACATGCCTTAGATAAAGATGGTATGGATATTCCATTTGAAACCTTCTTAGGATTTAATGGGGACAAAGAACCAGATATTGACTTAAACTTTTCGGGAGAATATCAAGCCAAAGCCCATAAATATACAGAAGTTATCTTTGGAAAGGGAACTACTTTTAAGGCAGGAACCATAGGAACGATAGCAGATAAAACAGCCTTTGGCTATGTTAAAAAATATTTCGAAGAAAGGAATATTCCGATTAATCGAGCAGAGACTCAAAGATTAGCCAGTGGTTGTACAGGAATCAAAAGAACGACTGGGCAACATCCAGGAGGAATTATCGTTGTACCAAAGGGAAGAGAAATCTATGAATTTTGTCCCGTACAACATCCAGCAGATGACCCAAAATCAGATATTATAACCACTCATTTTGACTATCACTCCATTGACCAAAATTTGCTAAAGCTAGATATACTAGGTCATGACGACCCAACTATGATAAGAATGTTGCAAGACATTACAGGAATTGACCCAACCAAAGTACCATTAGATGACAAAGAAACCATGTCAATCTTTAGTTCCACAAAAGCATTGGGTGTTACACCAGACCAAATTCATTCAGAAGTAGGGAGCTTTGGTGTGCCAGAGTTTGGAACCAAATTTGTAAGACGGTATGTTAGTGGATACAAGACCAACCACTTTTGATGAGTTAATTCGAATTTCTGGGTTATCTCATGGTACGGATGTGTGGTTAGGAAATGCACAAAGTTTGATTGAAGCAGGAACCGTGACTTTGCAAGATGCTATCTGCTGTCGTGATGATATTATGATTTATTTAATTAAACAAGGGTTACCACCTAATCCAGCTTTCAAAATTATGGAAACAGTTCGTAAAGGAAAAGCCTTAAAAGACCCAGAAAAATGGGCAGAATATGTAGCCTTAATGAAAGAACATGAGATACCAGATTGGTATATTAAATCTTGCGAAAAAATAAAATACATGTTCCCAAAAGCCCATGCAGCAGCCTATGTAACCAATGCCTTCCGTATCGCATGGTTTAAAGTACATGAACCATTGGCTTATTATACAGCTTATTTCTCTATTAGAGCAGATGAGTTCGATAGTGAATATATGATAGAGGGAAAAGAGAAAGTAAAAAATAAAATGAAGGAAATTGACTTGGCTGGAAATAGTGCAACGGTGAAGGATAAGAATATGTATGCTGTGCTAGAATTAGTGTTAGAAATGTATGAAAGAGGATTTCACTTTTTGCCGATTGATTTATATCAATCTCATAGTACCAAATTCTTAGTAGAAGAAGGTGGCATTCGCCCACCATTAAATAGTATTCCAGGACTAGGAACAGTGGCAGCTTTGGGAATTGAGAAGGCTCGCCAAGAAGGAAAGTTCATGTCTATTGATGACCTAAAAATACGTTCTAAAGTGGGAACGGCTGTGACAGATTTACTGAAAAAATTTGGTTGCCTAGAAGGCATGAGCCAGAGTAATCAAATGAGTTTGTTTGGGTAATTTTGGAACCAAAGAACATATGAGATATTTCTAGAAATTTACATAAGTTTGACTTTGTAATAGGAAATTGGTATAATTATAGTATATAAATAAGCTGTTTTCCTAAACAGGAGAATTACCCCATCTATTGATGGAGAAATAAAAGGAGGGCAAGCCCATGTTACAATTAATTACAGATGCGATAGAGGTAATTGTAGCGGCAATAGAAATTGTGATAGAGACAGCGATCGAACCGGAGGCGATTTTTTGGACACTTATTTTTTTGGCACTAGTGGGAAGAGACTTGTTTTCTAGGGAATAAAGGAATTATATTCAAGTCCGAGTGCTCTTAGAAAGACCTTATTTTGATTGGTTGAATAAAAATCAAAATAAAGTCTTTTTATATTAAAATATGTTCTACATAAAGTTTTTTACAAAAAAGTTGGCAGATGAATAAAGAAGAGGTGTATAAAGTTATTGGAAATATTAAGAAATTTTAATTATATGCCTTTTATTCTTATTAAAATTGAGATGAACATTTCTTGAAATATAAAATTTGACAAATTAATCAACATAATGTAAAATGAAAAGGAAGAATAGGAGAATTTTAGATACAAAGGAAAGAGGGGGAATTGAGATGTTGCAACAAGAAACATCGATTCATTTTGAAGAAATATTTTCTATGCAAAATATTTTATTATATTTATTAGCCATTAATCTTTTTGGCTTTTTTATTATGTGGTTAGATAAAAGAAAAGCAACGAAAGGAGCGTGGAGAATTCCTGAAAAGACATTGTTTATTGTAACTGCTTTAGGTGGTGGAATTGGAACCATTGCAGGAATGTATACCTTTCGTCATAAGACGCAAAAACTTAATTTTGTGATTGGTTTTCCTTTTATTACCATATTAGAGATTATAGCTGCTATTTATTGGATATTTTTTGATTAAGAGAAGACACATTATGTTATATGTACTTAAATTAAAAATCTAGAAAAGCTTGAAAAATAAGCGAACTAGATTTTTTTGTTTTTTTTTAATATACAAAAAACTAGTACACATAAAAAGTAAAAAAATAAAATAATAGTTAGAATATTATAGCAACCAAATTCAAATGTGAACAACTTATAAATGAAAGTTAAGTAATTTAAGTTATTCACAAAGTTATCCACAGTTTCCACAAATAAAAAATAAAATGTGTAAACAATTCAAAAACAAAAAAGAGAAAACATAAAGTTGAAAAGGCTACATAATTGTAACAAAAATGTAACAATTTTGTAACAATACAAAATAAACATTAAAAAAACAGTAGAAAAAACTCGATTTTAGATGGAAAATATTAATACGCAAAAAAGAGAATGTAATATTTTTGTAATTATTTTGTAAAGTATCAAATTATAGATTCATAAAAAATATAAAAAGAATTGTTTGAATACTTGTGGAAAACTTTTAATAAATGACGAAAATTGTAGAAAATGCATATAATAAATATAGTAAGAATGATAAAAGCAAGGAGAAGACAGATATGTTACACAAATTTAGATATATATTAAAAAGAGATAGATGCTATTGTGAAACACAAATTAGTAAAGAACAATTAGAAAAAATGATAGAAAAAGGTGCTATTTTAGTGGATGTTAGAAGCCCGCAAGAGTTTGCAGAAGGACATTTGAAAAATGCCATTTTACTACCAGAATATGAAATTAATAAAAGTGTTAATGATATTTTGCCAAATAAATTACAAATTATTATTGTTTATTGTAGTACAGGTCATAGAAGTGAAAAAGCACAAAAAGAATTAATAAAACTTGGTTATCAAAAAGTTTATAACTTGTGTAAGGGGTTAGAAAATATCTATTGACATAAAACAAAATGAAATGCTATAATTATGGAAACAATATCATAATTAGAAAACATGATATGTTTAAAACAATTGATTAATTGTATCACGCATTCATACAAGAAGGGAGAGAATTATGACAATAGCTTTAAAAATAGCAATAATAATTGTTGCTACAGTATTACCACTACCAATCGAGTATTCTCTTTTTCCAAAGTTAGAACGGAAAAAAGAAAAAGACACAGTAGGAGAAAAAACAGAAACAATGAAAACACTTGAATGGATATCAGCAATAGCAGCGTTGATGGTACTAAGTGGAGTATCTATAATAATAAGTGTATGCTCATTGTTTGGGTTTGAAAGGGAAACTTGGTATTGGTATTTAATACCAATGGCGTATCCGATTTTCTGTAAATTTGTTTTTGCATGTACATACTTGCAAAAAAGACTATTGCCATTTGCATTACCAATCTTGGCAATTGCTTTTATCGGTTGTATTATACTGCCGATTAGAGATGGGGTGTTAAAGTATGAGCCAGAACTTTTAAATTCTGAGATGATAGTAGAAACAAAAGAAACATTGCTATCAAAAACGGAGATAAAAGCTCGGTTAAATGCTTCATCTATTTCTGAAGCAGGCTATTATGGTGGCAAGTATATTTATGAGATTAACAAGGGAACATCAGGATACGGATTAGCCCTAGTTGATACTCAAAAGATGGAATTTCTACCATGTGAGTATGAAAATCAGGTTTCTGGAATTATTAGAGAACATTATCCAAAAGAGGAGATTGTCCAGTTTGGAATTGAGATAAGAGAATCAGTCCCTTATGCTAAATTTGGAATCTTGAAAAGACCCCATATCTTTTCCAAGCCTGAGATTGATTTTTATGTTTTGCTCAATATGGAATCAGGACAAATAACGGAACGAAGTAACTAATCAAATCAAATGCGTGATAAAAGCAAAAAGTCTTCACTAAATTAAGTGGAGATTTTTTGTTTTATCCAATTAAGCATTGAACATTTTAATCTTTTATGCTAAAATGACACAAGAAATGATTTTGGGGACGGAGGAAATATGAATAATAGACAAGAGCACATTAGAAATTTTAGTATCATTGCCCATATAGACCATGGAAAATCAACCTTAGCAGACCGATTGATTGAAATGACAGGAGTATTGTCCAAAAGAGAGATGGAAAGCCAAGTGTTAGATAATATGGAGATTGAAAAGGAAAGAGGTATCACCATAAAATCACAAGCAGTGCGAATGATTTATCGAGCAAAAGATGGACAAGAATACACTTTGAATTTAATTGACACACCAGGACATGTGGATTTTAATTATGAAGTATCAAGAAGTTTAGCAGCCTGTGATGGTGCTATTTTAGTTGTGGATTCTAGTCAAGGAGTAGAGGCACAGACATTAGCAAACGTGTATCTAGCCATTGATAATAATTTAGAAATATTACCAGTTTTAAATAAAATAGATTTGCCAAATGCAAGGGTAGAAGAAGTAAAACAAGAGATAGAAGACATTATAGGAATACCAGCAGAAGATGCTCCCTGTATTTCAGCAAAATCAGGATTAAAGGTAGAAGAGGTGTTAGAAAGAATTGTAACGGATTTGCCAGCACCAAAAGGAGACGAAAGCAACCAAGCAAAATGCTTGATATTTGATTCTTATTATGACAATTATAAAGGAGCAGTGGCTTATGTCAGAGTAGTAGATGGAACCATAAAAGTAGGAGATGAAATTCAATTAATGGCAACCAACAAAACTTTTACGGTAGCAGAAGTAGGCTATTTTGTACCAGGTTCTTATATGCCAACTAATGAAATCAAAGCAGGAGAAGTTGGCTATATTGCAGCTAGTATCAAAAATTTATCAGATATTCATGTAGGAGATACGATTACTTTAAAAGATAATCCAGCAGAGGAACCATTAAAAGGTTACAAAAAAGTAACACCAATGGTTTATTGTGGATTATATCCGATAGATGGTAGTCAATATGAGGCTCTAAAAGAGGCTTTAGAAAAGTTGGCATTAAATGATGCAGCTCTAGAATATGAAGCAGAAACTTCAGCTGCTTTAGGGTTTGGGTTTCGTTGTGGATTTTTAGGATTATTACATTTAGAAATCATAGAAGAAAGATTAGATAGAGAATTTGATTTAGGTTTGATTACAACAGCACCATCGGTTATTTATAAAGTTTATAAAACAGATGGTGAAATAATCGAATTATACAATCCAGAGGATTTGCCGAAACCACAAGAAATTTCTTATATTGAGGAACCTTTTGTAACAGCTAATATTTTAACACCAAAGGATTATGTAGGAAATATCATGGAACTATGCCAAAGAAGACGCGGTGTTTATATTGATATGAAATATTTAGATGAAACCAGAGTCACTTTAGTATATGAAATGCCATTAAATGAAATTATCTATGATTTCTTTGATAATCTAAAATCGAAAACAAAAGGATATGCTTCTTTAGATTACGAATTCAAAGAATATAGAAAATCAAATTTAGTCAAATTGGATATTCATATTAATGGCGAACCAGTAGATGCTTTGAGCTTTATTGTTCACAAAGATAGCGCCTATGATAGAGGAAAGAAAATGGTGGAAAAGCTAAAAACGGTTATCCCAAGAAAATTGTTTAAAATACCAATTCAAGCAGCAATAGGTGGACAAATTATTGCTAGAGAAACCATTTCAGCTATGAGAAAAGATGTATTGGCTAAGTGCTATGGTGGAGATATCACGAGAAAGAAAAAACTATTGGAAAAACAAAAAAGAGGAAAGAAGAAAATGCGTGAGATTGGAAATGTGGAGATTCCACAGGAGGCTTTTTTGTCTGTGTTAAAGTTGGATGATGAATAAATCTAAGAAAATTGTAAAAAGGAAGATAAGAACATGTATAAAATGGTAATGATTGATTTAGATGGAACGTTGTTAAATGATAAAAAACAAGTTTCAAAAAGAAATGTAGAAATGATTCAAAGAATTCAAGCAGAAAAGAATGTTCTTTTCGTGATAACAACAGGAAAAAATATAAATGATATTACACAAGTATTAGAGACGATTGGCGATAGTATCAATCAATATATAATAGCTTCTAACGGAGCTATTATCAAGGATAATGTTAAGCAAGATTATTTAGTAAAAAAATATATTGGACAAGACCAAATACTTAAAATGATTGATATTTATAAAAAGCAACATTTAAAAGGAATATTTCATACTCATGAGATACAATTAACAGATGAGAATGAACAATATCAAATAAATCAAAATACAAAATTAGTAGAAAATTTAAAGAAATATTATTTAGAAAACGAAATTTCAACAACATCTATGATAAGCTTATGTGGTAATGAAAGAGATTTAAAACAAATGAAAGAAAAACTCAAAGTTGAATTTCCTGAATTAGATGCTACTGATATTTGTCATTTTATTGTTGATAGGGACAAGGAAATTTATGAAACAAAATATATTGATATTATGAAAAAAGATTGCACCAAAGCCAATGCCATAAAGATATTAGCAGACCATTTAGACATTAACAAAGAAGAAATTATAGTCATAGGAGATGGAGCTAATGATATATCTATGTTTGAGATGTCTGGTTATAAAATTGCAATGGGAAATGCCAATAATAAATTAAAGGAAAAAGCAGACTACATAACAGATAGTAATAATCAAGATGGTGTTGCCAAAGCATTAGAGGAGATATTTTATAAAGGAGAAAACAAAGCATGAACGAAAAAATATACCACGACCAAGTAGAAGGAAGAAATGCTGTATTAGAACTATTAGAAAGTGGGAAAGACATCAACAAAATATTTATCACCAAAGGAGAACGACACGGTTCTATTAACAAAATTATCAGCATAGCAAAGGAAAATAAAGTCATTTTAGTAGAAAAAGAAAAAAGGCAAATGGAAGAAATGGCACAAATGCAAAACTATCAAGGAGTCATTGCTTTAGTACCACCATATGAATATTGTGAAATAGAAGATATTTTGCAAGAAGCAAAACAAAGAGAAGAAGACCCTTTTGTGCTAATTTTAGATGGAATTGAAGACCCACACAACTTAGGTTCTATTATTAGGACAGCTGAGACAGCAGGTGTTCATGGTGTTATCATACCAAAAAGAAGAGCAGCTACTGTCAACAGTACCGTCAATAAAGTATCAGCAGGAGCGGTGCAACATATGAAAATAGCAAGAGTAACCAATATATCAGACACCATAGAACAATTAAAAAAAGAAGGACTTTGGATTTGTGGAACGGATATTAATACATCTACTTATTATTATGACCAAGATTTAACAGGAGCAATTGGAATTGTAATCGGAAACGAAGGAAATGGAATGGGACAAAAAGTAAAAAAGAATTGCGACTTTTTGGTTAAAATTCCTATGAAGGGAAAAGTAGATTCGTTAAATGCTTCTGTTTCTACTGGAATTATTATATATGAAGCGATGAAACAAAGGGGACAGGTATGAATTGTCTCATAAATTAGGCAGAAAAATGTCGAAAGAAGCAAGTTAGTAGAAAACGGTAAAAAAATAAAAATGAGATAAATGAGACCTGTCCCTTTTGTCTCAAATGGGAGGAAAATGTGATGATGCCAAGAAAAACAAGAAGAATGATAATGATTGCAACAATTATCATGATAGTATTGGTAATAATAGTTACACTAGTTTTTTTGTATATCAATACAGATATGTTTAAATCCAGTTCAACATTATTTACTAAATACTTAGGACAGAATGTAGAAAATATGGATTCATTTTATCAGGAAGCTACAACAAGTGAATATGATGAAATGTTACAGCAAAAGAAATACAAGACAGAAAGTCAAATAAAAGTAAATTATACAGAAAATATTGGAACAACCTCTGAAAATACAGAAAATTCTATCAATCAGTTAAAATTAAAAATAAGTGGACAAACAGATAAAAGCAATCAATATAATTATCAAGCTATTCAGTTATTAAATCGTGAGGAAGGCGTTGCAAAAGTAGAATATGTACAAAATGGAAACACTTATGGAATTAAGTTTTCAGATTTATTTAATCAATATGTTTCAGCTAACAATGAAAATCTAAAAGAATTATTTAGCAAACTTGGTTATACAGAGGAACAGTTAGAGAATATACCAGATACCATAGAATTTGAGCAGGATATTAAAAATATCTTTGAATTTTCAAAAGAAGAGAGAGAAAAATTAAAGAAGAAATATATTAGTATTGTGAGTAGCAGTGTTTCAAAAGATAATTTCTCCAAACAGAAAAATCAGACAATTCAAATAAACGAAAAAAATATAAAGGCCAATAGTTATATTTTGACAATAAGCAAAGAAGAACTAAATAATATATATATTAAAATATTAGAGGAAATGAAACAAGATGAAATTATTTTATCTAAAATTGATAAGCTACAGTCTATAGGTAAGAATTTTCAATTAAATGAAAGAGAGACTTTAAGAGAAAAATTTGTAATGAAAATAGAAAGTTTGATTACAGAGATTTCTAGGAATAATATAGGAAATGATAAAGTAAAAGTGATTGTTTATGAGGATAATCAAACCACGATAAGAACGTTTATACAGCATCCAGATTATGAAATTAAGATAGATTTATTAGCTTCTGACGCAGATGATTATATACAAATGTCATATCAAAATACAATCAATAAAGAAGAAAAGGGACTTACTTATAAAAAAAATAAAGGAGAAACAAGTGTTGTCTTTACTCATGTAAAAAATGGGGAAACAACGCAATATAGTTTGTTAGCAAATGAAAAAGTAGAGGGAAATCATTGCTCAAAGGATATGGTTATTAAATATGAGCAAGATTCTCATAGATTAGAAATGAAATGGGAAAAAGAAATAGATGTTGTGGACAATTTTGATAATGAGCTTACTATGAATGCAGAAAATTCTGCTAATTTAAGTCAAATGGAAGCAGAACAGGTACAAGCAATATGGAGCAAGGTTAATACGAGTGTTTCTCAAAAAATAGATGAAATCACAACAGTTGCTATCAAAATGGAAGATTTATGGAAGGTAGCAAAATCCATTGGCATAGTAAGTGAACAACAAACTTTGGAGGCAATGGGGATTACTGAAACAGAAAAGAATCGATTTAATTCTCAGTTTGAAATTTTACAAGGAGAAGAATTAGAGAGTGGTACAGTATTAAATTTAATTGATGCTATTCAAGAGAATTTAGTAGAGTTAGAGATTGTATCAAATAAGGAATTGAAATTGAAATTGGATCGATTTAATAAAAATGAAGATGTGGCAAATACGATGCGTTCTTTTATAGAAGAAAATAAAAATAGAAAATATAATGCTAAAGTGGAATATGATGAAGGGACTGGTTTAGTATGTGATATATTACTAACTTTGTTAGAAAAATAGAATAGAAAATTTGCAATAATAGAGTCAAAATCAATTGGTTTTTTCAGTTGATTTTGACTTTATCTGTTTATGGAAAAATTTACTTTAAAAAAAAGAAAAAAATTTTAGAAAAAAGTGTTGACAAACAAAAAAAACTATCGTATAATAAAAATCGTCCCACAAAAATGGGACAGCAAAAAGTACATTGAAAAGTAAACAATAAAATCCTTTAGAGAATAAACCGAAGCGGTACA
>CAOJZE010000037.1 GCA_948466095.1 uncultured Clostridium sp. | reverse complement strand
TATTAAATATAAATGAACATATAGTAGGAGGAGCCAAATGGAGAAAAGGAGAGGTACAGTAATTTTAAATGTTAGACTAATTGATATAGAAAAAGTAACCATCGAGGAATTAGAGAAAATAGAAAAAGAATTGAAAGAGAAAGAAAGATATTTAAAAGCAAGGATTAATGAATTATTGACAAAAGATGCATAATAATGAGGAGAGAATGTAAAATGGAAGAAAAAATAAAGAAAGAAGGAATGACAGAAACGTTGGAAGAAACTAAATCAGAAGGGACAAAAGAAAGTAAAGAAGAGCAAGCAAGCAAAAGAGAATTTATTTCGCTAATGAAAGAATTAGATAAAGTAAGCAAAGAACTAGGATTTACTATGCAAATTAAATTTGAAAAAGAAGGCAAACATTTAATTACTGACAAGGTAAAAGAAATGGCAGATAATGTGAAACAACAAGCAAAAAATTTGGGACAAAAGATAGAAAGAGTAGAAGAAATTTACAAGTTGAATAAAGATACAAAAGACAATATTTTACAACAATATAAAGATAATTTAAGTGAAATAGACAGTTACTATGAAAAGGTATATCAAGCAGTATTAAGGCAAAAAGCAAAAAATCAAGATCAAGAAGAAGCAACTATATTGGAAGAATATGAATTGAAACAAAACAGAAAAAAGATAAAGAAAAGTCCCCAATATGCAGAACAGATGAAACAAGAGAAAGCACTTGCAAAAGAAATAAAAAAAGCACTTGACAAAGGTGACTTAGATACTGTTGCAGTAAAAAATGAAGAATTAAAACGTTTAAAAAGTAAAAATCCATTGATGCTATGTGATAAAGAGATTGAAAGGACGCAGAGACAAAGATTTTTTATTCAGCAATTAATAAGTCAATGTGATCAAGAGTTAGAAAATGCAAAAATAGAAAGAAAAACTAGAATACAACAAGCAACACAAGATAAAGATAATCAATTAGTGACTGTAAAAAAACAAGGTCTTTTTAAGAAAATGGTTGGAGCGATTAGGAATAAAATAAGTGGTGCCAAAATGTTTAAAGATAATGTTATTGGAAAGATAGCTGAAAAAATGGGATATATTAAACAAGAAACGATTCCACAAGTAGAAAGAGTTACAACAGAGAAGGTCATCTATATGGACGAATACAATGCAAACAAAAGACGTGAAATAGTAGGTGAAAAGCCTGAAACTAGAGAAGAATTAATGGAAAAAGCAGAAAGTGAATTAAAAGCTAATCAAGAAAGAGAAACAGAACAACCAGATATACAAATAGAAGATGGGAGTGAAATAGGATAATACGTTAAAACACTTTAGAAATAAAAACTAAAGTGTTTTTTTGTCGAAAACTTCTAACAAAACGACAAAACTTCTTAACTTTTGCTATTGGAAAAAAATGGAAAACATATTATAATACAAAAAGAAAAACAAAAGAGGAGCAATTTAAAATGCATATCTTATTTAGTAAAAGCTTTTTAAATTGAAATTATCCTTAGGAAGGAGAACAAATGGAATCAAAATTTTACGAAGAGGACAAGCTGTTGATTTTTAAAATTACAGATGAAATTGATGATTGTAGTGTACAAAAGATAAGGAGGAAAGCAGATTATGAAATGGAAAGATATATGCCTAAAAAAGTTATATTTGATTTTAGTTGTGTTACTTTCATGGACAGTGCAGGAATAGGAATGGTAATAGGAAGATACAAATTTGCCAACATGATAGGTGCCAAATTAGAAGTAAGCAACTTAACACAAAGTGTAAAAAAGATATTTGAAATGAGTGGTATTTTAAAGCTAATTCCAGTAACACAAGATTTACAAGTATCTTAAACCATGAGGCAGTGTAGACCTGTCCCAAAAAGTACCAAAAGGGGTATATAGAGGGGTCTGTTCCGAAACATACCCAAAAAAGGAAGGATAAAGAGAGATGAATGATGTTTTTGAAAATGAAATGAAATTAGAGTTTATTAGTAAGTCTAGCAATGAAGCATTTGCTAGATTAACAGTTGCAGCATTTGCTGCACAATTAGACCCTACGATTGAGGAACTAGCAGATATTAAAACAGCGGTTTCAGAGGCTGTAACAAATTGTATTATTCATGGTTATGAAAACAAACAAGGGATTGTGAAAATAGTAGGACATTTGAAAGAGAATGAAATCATACTTGAAATTTCAGATACGGGAAAGGGAATTGAAAATATTGATATAGCCAAAGAACCTTTATATACTACCAAACCAAACTTAGAAAGGTCTGGAATGGGCTTTACAATTATGGAAAGCTTCATGGATATGATGGAGATAGAGTCTATCGTTGGATTAGGAACGAAAATAACGTTGCGTAAAAAAATAAAGCCAAAGGTAGAAGAGGAAAATGAAGATTTTCAGATGATAATAACCAATGATTAAAGAAATAGAGGGGTTTAATAATGTACGAAAATGATAAAGAAACGATAAAAAAAGCCCAAACACGGTGATAAATTAGAGTTAGAAAATTTAATCAAACAAAATAATGGTTTAATATGGAGTATTGTAAAGAGATTTAGTGGAAGAGGATATGAATTAGAAGACTTATACCAAATTGGCTGTGTAGGGTTTATTAAATCAATTCAACGATTTGATGTAAATTTTGATGTAAAATTGTCAACGTATGCGGTACCCTATATGATTGGAGAAATAAAAAGACATATCAGAGACGATGGACTTGTTAAAGTTAGTAGAAGTATCAAAGAATTAAGTATCAAAATTAAAGAATTACAAAAAGAATATTTTTATAAAAAAGGGGAAGAAATAAGCATAAATCAAATAGCAAAAGAATTGAAAATAGCACAAGAAGATGTTGTGTTAGCAATGGAATCTACGAATACCATAGAATCCATTGAAAATAGCACATATACCAATCAAAAAGATGGAAATAGTATTAGTTTATTGGAGACATTATCCAATCATCAAGATGAAGAGGAACTGATAACAAACAAATTAGTTGTAAAACAATTAATTGAAAACTTAGAAGAACGAGATAAAGAAATTATTTTATTAAGATTTTATAAAGAAAAAACACAAGCACAAGTAGCAAAAATTCTAGGAATTACACAAGTACAGGTTTCAAGAATTGAACGTAAAATTTTAGGAAATATGAGAAATCAATTAATAGAAGCTTCCTAATTTTAATTCAGAACATGATTTTGGGTGATTTTGGGGACGGAGGAAAAAATCATGTGATTAGTTTACATTTGATTTTTTAACTACTTATCTATCTAATTAAGAATTTACCATGATTTTTTCCTCCGTCCCCAAAATCATCCAAAAGGAGGAAATGGTTATGAAGAAATTTTTGTTGTATTTTTTTGCTTTTGTTTTTATTTGTTTTTTAATGCCAGCATTGTTAACCAAGCAGGACAAACCAGTTAATTCAGAAAAAATAGAGGAAAATGGAAATAATTCCAATACAAAAAATGAAATAAAAGAAACAGGAGAAAATGGAGAATATCAGTATAAAAATTATGGGAAGATTCAGTTACTTCATAAGAAAACAGGAGAAATAGAAGAGGTTGATTTAGACCAATATCTTTGCCATGTGGTTTCAGCAGAAATGCCAGCTGACTATGAAAAGGAAGCTTTAAAAGCACAAGCTGTCGTTGCTAGAACTTATACGATTTATAAAGTAAAAAACAAAAAACATGAGAATGCAGATATTTGCGATGATTCTACTTGTTGTCAAGCATGGATTTCGAAAGAGGATAGATTAGCTAGATGGGAAGAGAATAAAAGAGAGAGTAATTGGAACAAAATAGAACAATGTGTAAAGGAAACAAAAGGAAAAATCATTACTTATCAGAATGAACCAATCAATGCTTTTTTTCATGCCAACAGTGGGGGAACAACAGAACTTCCTGTTAATGTTTGGGGAGGAAGTGCTTTTCCCTATTTACAAGTGATACAAACAGCAGGAGAAGAAGGGTATCAACAGTATGCTTCAGAGGTGGCGTTTTCGAGAGAGGAATTTATTAAAAAATTAAAAACAAAATATGAAGATATTCAAATTGATTTCGAAAACAAGGAAGATATTAAAATATTAGAATATACAGATAGTAACCGAGTTAAGACAATTAAGTTTGGGAATCATGAAATTTCAGGGGTAGAAGCGCGAACCCTATTGGGGTTAAAATCAACGAATTTTGAAATAACACAAGAAGGAGACAGAATAAAGTTCAAGGTAAAAGGATATGGACATGGTGTTGGCATGAGCCAAACTGGTAGCAATACAATGGCAAAAGAAGGAAGGAATTATGAAGAAATTATCCATCATTTTTATAGCAATGTAGAAATAAAAGAAATAAATTCCTTATAAATGTATATTCTTCTAAAAATAGGAAATACTTGTATTAATAAACTATTTAAGGAGGATTATATGAGAAGAGATAATAGAAGAAAAAATTTGCAAAGTAAAACATCATCAACAGATAGTATTATTTTATATGCGGGAATTGGCGTTGCGATTTTAGCTGTGATTGTATTTGCTTTATTTATGTATAGTAAAAATTTAAGTGATGATGTGAAAGATAGCACAATGAGTTTAGAAAAGATGGCAAATATTGCTAATAATACCCAAAACACAGAAAGTGCTAGTACAGAAATAGGAAAATCAGTAGAGGAAGCAACGAAAGAATTAAATACCATAAATACGAATAGTGCTACCAATTCTACCAATACAAAAAAACAAAATAATATCACAAATACAGCCAATGCCACAAAGTCAAATCGTACAGCTAATCAGACGAAAAGTAATACCACCAATTCAGCAAAAACGAATAATACATCTAGTGTGGCAACAAATGCTAAGCAAGTAGAAACGAAAAAAGAATGGAATTTTGAAAAGCCAGTGGAGGGAGAGATAGTAAGAGAATATGCACAGGATAATTTAGTTTATTCTGAAACATTAAAAGAATGGACAACCCATACAGGGATTGACTTGAAGGCAGATAAAACAACCGTTGTCAAAGCTGCTGAAACAGGAACGATAAAAGCTATTAAAAATGACCCAAGATATGGATTAACCATTGTAATTGAACATGATAATAGTTTTCAAACGGTATATTCTAATCTATTGACATCAGAATTCGTAGTAGAAGGCGAAAAGGTAGAAAAAGGACAATCCATTGGAACTGTTGGAAATACAGCTGTATTTGAAATTGCAGATGAACCACATCTTCATTTTGAGATTATAAAAGATTCTTTGCCAATAGATCCCAGCAGTTATATAAAATAGGATTCTATTTTAGGGGGATATGGAGACATATCTTCTTTTTTGTTAAAATTTAAAAAAATTTGTAAAAAGTATTGCAAAATATAAAAACTTATAGTATAGTGAAAAAGTAAATTAGAACAAAAGTAAAAAGGAGGATTTGTATGAAACAAACAAAAGGGTTAAAGGGAACAACAATATCTAAGAAAGGTAGAGCAGAATCAGGTATAACATTAATTGCACTTGTTATTACAATTATTTTATTAATGATTTTAGCAGGAGTAAGTATTGCTACATTAAGTGGTGAGAATGGAATATTAGGAAGAGCAGCTGATGCAAAAATCAGAACACAACGAGAAGCAGATATGGAACAAATTAAATTAGCATATAGTGCAGCTATTATAGATAATTATAACAGCAATACAACTTATTCTTCTAAAGAAGGTGTTACAGCAACTCAATTAGGAAAACAATTACCTAAGGGAGCAACAGCACAGGCAGATACAACAGATGCTAAGATAATTATAGTAACTTTTACTTATGATGATAATAGTACTAGTAAATATCAATTAAATGGAACAACAGGAGATGTTACAGTTGTTGCTGAAGACACTAATACAACCAATACATCTAATACAACAAACACAGCTCTTTAAGAAAAAAGGAAAATTAAAGATTCATTATATAAATTATGGAAAATGTCAAATATATGTTTGACATTTTTTTGTTTGTGTGATATGATGTGAAAAAATAAGAGAATGGAGTGATTGGAATGCCAAGAAAAAAACCAGAATTAAATAAAAGAGAAAAAGCAATTTTAAAATTCATCGAAAAACAAATCATGACACAAGGATATCCACCATCTGTAAGAGAAATTGGAAAAGCAGTGGGATTAAGTTCAACAGCAACGGTTCATGGATATTTAGCCAAATTAGATGAAAAGGGATATATCAAAAAACAAGACAAAAAGGGAAGAACCTTACGATTATTAAAAGGTGGTTCAGGAGAATCAAAGAAAACATCAAGCAAAGATTTCTATACGCAAAAAGAATTAGTAGAAGTTCCGATTGTAGGAAGAATCACAGCAGGAGAGCCAATTTTAGCAGTAGAAAATGTAACCGATACTTTCCCAATTCCAGTAGACTTTGTAGGAAACTCTGAAAGCTTTATGCTTACTGTTAGAGGAGAAAGCATGATAGAAGCTGGCATTTTAGACGGAGATTACATATTAGTAAAAAAACAAAATACAGCCAATAATGGAGAAATTGTAGTAGCTTTAATCGGAGACGAAGCTACTGTAAAAACCTTTTATAAGGAAAAAGACCATATTAGATTACAACCAGAAAATTCTACGATGGAACCAATCATAGTGCCAGATTGTGAAATATTAGGAAAAGTTGGTGGCGTATTTAGAAAAATGTAATTGTCTCTATATACAGTTCACAAAAAATTCACAAGCGAAGCATTGACTAATAACACTGTATCACATATAATGATACAGTGTTATTCTTTTGTGACAAGAGGGGCGCCCCTTTTTGTCACAGGTAAAGAGATGAGTAATTGTCAAGAGGAATAGACCTTTTAGACAATCTATAATAATCAAAAATTTTTAATCATAAAAATGAATTACATTCCTTACTGGTCGGACGAATCATATAAAAATATTTTATAACAATTTATAAATTGTGGAGTTAATCTATTTGGTTTGTATGAATTAGTGTCCTCCCAAACTGCGCGTCATGTATTTTATTTTTATGATTAAAAATTTTAATGAAAAACAGGGAAATTGTCTAAAAGGTCTGTTCCTCTTGGCAATCATCCCGAATCAAAACTAGAACCAGTGGGAGAACAAGTCATAAGAAAGGAGAAACGATGTTAAAAGTATTAAGAAATTTAAAAAAATCATTTTGGTCAGTGGTAGTAATTGTTATCTTGCTATGTATTCAAGCGATGACAGATTTAGCATTACCAGATTATACATCTAAAATAGTCAACATCGGAATTCAAGCAGGAGGAATCGAAACAGCGGTACCAGAAATAATCTCTAAAGAAGATAGGGACAACCTTGTTATGTTTACTGAACAAAATAATGAAATTTTAGAATATTATACATTACTTGATAACAATCCAGATAAGCAACAAGAAAAGATAATAACGAAATATTTAGGTAAAGACAAAGACATACAACCAAATGAAGTGTATGTTTTAAAAGACATACCAAAAGAGGAAAAAGATGAATTAGCAAAGCAAATGGCAAGTCTCCTAATGGAAATGTCAACTATTACAAACGAAGAAACCGCTAATCAAATCAAAGAACAGATAGTAATAAATATGCCTAATGTGCCAGAGGCACAAAAACAAGCTATCAAATCCCAGAGTTTAATGGAATTCATTAAAAACATGCCAGAAGAACAGAAAAATCAGATTTTAAAAGAATTTACTAGCAAGATGGACGATATGCCAGATTCTATCAAAGAACAAGCTGCTATTAGTTGTGTCAAAGAAATTTACAAAAAGTTAGGAGTAGATACCGATAAACTTCAAAACAATTATATCTTAATGGCAGGGATTCAAATGATAGGAATAGCAACTATTACGATGGTATCAGCCGTATCCATTATGTTATTATCCTCTAGAGTAGCAGCCAAATTAGGAAGGACATTAAGAGAGAAAGTCTTTCAAAAGGTAATTCATTTTTCTAATAAAGAATTATCCGAATTTTCTACAGCTTCTTTAATTACTCGTAGTACCAATGACATTCAACAAATACAACAATTGATTACCATGTTATTCCGAGTAGTTGTATATGCACCCATTATTGGTATAGGAGGTTTTGTCAAGGTATTAACCAATAGTGATAGTCAAATGGCTTGGATTATAGGAGTTGCTATTTTAGCCATTCTATTTATCGTGGGAACTCTATTTATCATGGTTATGCCAAAATTCAAAAAATTACAAGAATTAATTGACCGATTAAACCAAGTGGCAAGAGAAATTTTAACAGGATTGCCAGTTATTAGAGCTTTTCATAAAGAGAAAAAGGAGGAGGCAAGATTTGATACTGCCAATGCCAACTTAATGAAAACCAATATTTTTGTCAGTCGATCTATGTCTATGATGATGCCACTTTTAATGTTTGTTATGAATTCCATTATGATTTTAATTGTATGGGTAGGAGGTCATAATGTCGATCAAGGGATGATGCAGGTTGGAGACATGATGGCTTTTATTCAATATACGATGCAAATTGTCATGGCATTTTTAATGATTTCTATGATTTCCATTATGCTACCAAGAGCCTCTGTATCAGCTAGACGTATCCAAGAAGTCATAGAAACGGAACCATGTATCCAAGACCAAACCAATCCAAAAAGTTTTGATAAAAATAAAAAAGGATGGGTCGAATTCAAAAATGTATCGTTCCATTATCCAGATGCTGACACAGAAGTACTATCTGACATTGATTTTACCGCGAAACCTGGGGAAACGACAGCTATTATTGGAAGTACAGGAAGTGGAAAATCAACAGTTGTTAATTTATTGCCAAGATTTTATGATGTAACAGGTGGAGAACTTTTAATAGATGGTGTTAATGTCAAAGAAGTATCACAAAAAGAGTTAAGAGATAAAATTGGATTGGTTCCACAAAAAGGAATTTTATTTTCTGGAACCATTGCATCTAATATTAAATATGCCGATAGAATGATGTCAGAGAAAAAAATGAAAGAAGCAGCTAAAATTGCACAAGCAACTGAGTTCATTGAAAGTAAAGATAAGAAATACGAAGAAGCAATTGCCCAAGGGGGAAGCAATGTTTCAGGAGGACAAAAACAACGTTTATCCATCGCAAGAGCAATCGCCAAAGAACCAGAAATTTTTGTATTTGATGATAGTTTTTCTGCGTTAGACTTTAAAACAGACCAACAATTAAGAGAAGCTTTGGCCAGTCAAACAAAAGATAAAACCGTTATTATCGTAGCGCAAAGAATCAGTACCATTATGAAAGCAGAAAAAATAGTAGTATTAGAAGAAGGAAAAGTAGTGGGAATCGGAACCCATGAAGAATTAATGAAAAACAATGAAACTTATCGACAAATTGCCTTATCGCAATTATCAGAAGAAGAACTAGGAGAGGAAGGAGGAGAATAATATGCCAGGACCAATGGGAGGAGGTCCAATGGGACCAGGAAGAAATGGAGCACCAGAAAAAGCAAAAAATTTCAAACAGACTGCCCAAAAATTAATGAACCATTATCTAGGAAAATATAAAATAGCCTTAATTATCGTATTGGTATTTGCCGTTGGAAGTACGATTTTCACAATTGTAGGACCTAAAATATTAGGAAATGCAACAACTGAAATTTTTAATGGATTAGTCAGCAAATTATCTGGTGGCAGTGGAATTGATTTTGGAAAAATAGGACGAATTGCCATCACGTTATTGATTTTATATATCATTAGTGCGTTATTCTCTTTCATACAAGGTTTTACGATGACCAATGTTTCGCAAAAACTAACCTATCGATTACGAAATGATATTGCCAAAAAAATAAGCCGTTTACCGATGAAATATTTTGATACCAAAACACATGGAGAAGTGCTGTCCATTATTACGAATGATATTGATACCTTAAGCATGAATTTAGACCAAAGTATTACCCAGATTATTACATCGATTTGTACCATAATCGGTATCTTAATTATGATGTTTTCCATTAGTTGGCAAATGACATTAATTTCTCTGATTATTCTTCCTATTGCAGGAATGCTAGTCAAAAATATTGTAGGAAAATCACAAAAATATTTCCAAAGGCAACAAGCTTATCTAGCGGATGTAAATGGGCAAGTAGAGGAAATTTATGGAGGATTGAATATTGTTAGAGCCTTTAATGGAGAGGAAAAAGTAGTCAAAGAATTTGAAAGAGCCAACCGAGAACTTTATCATTCTGGTTGGAAATCGCAATTCTTGTCTGGCTTGATGTTTCCCGTTATGAATTTTATTTCAAATGTAGGCTATGTAGGGGTAGCGGTCGCAGGTGGCTATTTAGCCATTAATGGGACAATTACGGTAGGAAATATACAAAGTTTTATTCAATATAATAAACAATTCACCCAACCGATTAATCAGATTGCACAAATATCAGCTATGTTGCAATCTATGATAGCAGCAACAGAAAGAATTTTTGAGTTTTTGGAACAACCAGAAGAAAAAGATACGCATAAAGGAGACATCGATATTACAAATTTAAAGGGAAATGTAACGTTTGAACATGTAAAATTTGGTTATGACCCAGAAACTACCATTATTAATGATTTTAATGCCTCTGTTCACAAGGGCCAAAAGATTGCCATTGTTGGTCCAACTGGTGCCGGAAAAACCACGATGGTAAAATTGTTGATGCGTTTTTATGATGTAACAGAAGGGGCTATTACAGTAGATGGGCATAATATTAAAGATTTTGATAGAGGCGAGCTTCGTAAGATGTTTGGTATGGTGTTACAAGATACATGGCTATTTGGTGGAACGGTAAAAGATAATATTAAATATGGAAAAGAAGATGCTACAGACGCTCAAGTAATTGAAGCAGCCAAAGCTGCTCATGTGCATCATTTTATTAAGACTTTACCACAGAGCTACCATTCTCTGATAGACGAAGAATCTAGTAATATATCAGCTGGTCAAAAACAATTATTGACGATTGCTAGGGTTATTTTGGCTGACCCTAAAATATTGATTTTAGATGAGGCAACTAGCTCCATTGATACAAGAACAGAGATTCAAATTCAATCTGCTATGGATAACTTAATGAAAGGTAGAACTAGCTTTATTATTGCTCATCGTTTGTCTACCATTAAAAATGCTGATTTGATTTTGGTTATGAATTATGGCGATATTGTGGAACAAGGTACCCATGAAGATTTACTTGCTAAAGGCGGTTTTTATGCGGAGTTGTATAATAGTCAGTTTGAGATTGAAGAACGGATAAAGAGGAATTAGGTACCGATTTAATGAATATTGCCATAAATTTCTTAAAAAATTAAGTTTCGGTTTTTTCAAAGATGGATAGCCCCCTTGCTGAAGAAGAATACCTTGCCTTTTAGGAGGACTGCTTGATTGGAACGAGAAATAGAAAATGTTAAGTAAGAAAATGAGGAATGCTCAAGGTCAAACAGTATCCTAGCTTTTTCATAAATTTAAGTGGCTCCCTACATAAATCAAGAAATTCTAAAATCATTTTAGCGCACCCTTCCACGCACGAGGCGTGAACACTTTCCCTAAAATGATAAAAGAATTTCTAAATTTATTCCAGTCACACACTTTATTGATGCAAAAGCTAGGATACTGTTTGTAACGTGAGAGAGGCTCATTTTCTTACTTTAGAATTTCTTTTCAAGTGAAATGAACAAAGTCCTCCTAAAAGGCAAGGTATTCTTCCTCAGCAAGGGGGCTATCCATCTTTGAAAAAAACGAAACTTAAATCTTAAAAAGTATTGACATTGCATGAAAAATATGGTAACATAATATGCAGAAAGCCTCAAGAGGCTTTACAATAAAACATGCAAGGAGGGATGGTATGAAATTGACCAGAGGACCTACGAGACAGCACTATCCGAAAAAACCTTAATGATCATGTTTCTGGTGGCACATAGTGCCGAGAAGGTCAATGATATTGACTATGCATGTCATTCGTTGGGGCCCAAGTGAGTATAAGCAACGAAGATGACAAGGCGAGGGATTTAAATCTCTCGCCTAATTTTATGTGTGAACATGAAAAAACCAGAAACAGAAACATCTAACTTGTAAAATAAAAAAATATTTACATTTTATAAAGTGGGTGCTATAATATTTTTGAATTAAGAAGAAAATATGAGATACAATAAAAAGTATATTATAGGCAAGGAAATTATATCCAGATTTTTCATTAGAGATTTATACCATGAATTAACTATGTCATCTGAGAGAGGAGCGTTTCTATGAATGAAAAAGAAAAAATGTTAGCTGGAGAATTATACGATGCTAACTATAATGAAGAATTACAAAAAGAAAGAGAAAAAGCCAAAGACTTATGTTATGAATACAATCAAATAAAACCATCTAAGCAAGAAGAAAAAAGAAAAATAATAAAACAATTGTTAGGAAATACAAAACAAGATTTTTTAATCGAGCAACCATTTATGTGCGATTATGGCTATAACATAGAAATAGGAGAAAATTTTTATGCGAATCACAATTTAATCATTTTAGATGGAAACAAAGTAACATTTGGAGATAATGTATTCATTGCACCAAACTGTGCGTTCTATACAGCAGGCCATCCACTCGACCCAGAACAACGAAACAAAGGATTAGAATATGCTAAGCCAATTGAAATTGGAGATAATGTATGGATTGGCGGAAATGTAGTGGTATTACCAGGTGTAAAGATAGGCGATAATTGTGTGATTGGAGCAGGAAGTGTTGTGACAAAAGATGTTCCAGAGAATAGTGTTGCAGTTGGTAACCCATGTAAAGTCATTAGAAAATTATAACTATTTTTGATTGTGACTCAATAATAAGAGTTTTGGAAAGGAGAGGAATAGAATGGATTTAAAAAATTTTGAATTAGCACCTTTCTATGCCTTAGATAAAGAATGGGTTTTATGATGAAAAATATAAAAAAGATTTAGGAATATTAGGTAGTAAATCTGGTAGGAATTTAGATAAAGTTGGACTTACAAAGCTTACTCCAGAGTTTTTAGATAACACAACATCGTTTAAAGAAGCAAAACTAACGATTGTATGTAAAAAAATTTATTTTCAAGATTATGCACAGAATGTATATAGGAGAAGTCATGGATGTAATAGATAGAAGGAGAAATCAATGAGTAAAGTAAAATGGACACCAGAACAGCAAGACGCTATCCAAGAAAAAGGAAGCAACCTATTGGTAGCAGCAGCTGCTGGGAGTGGAAAAACCGCTGTATTAGTAGAAAGAATCATCAACAAAATCATACAAGACAAGATAGACATTGACAAACTATTAGTTGTAACCTTTACCAATAGTGCAGCAGCAGAAATGCGAGAAAGAGTGCTAAATGCGATTTATCAAAAGTTAGAAGAAACCCCAGAAGATGAAAATTTACAAAGACAAATAACCTTGTTAAACAAAGCCAGTATCTGTACGATTGACTCTTTCTGCTTAGAAGTAGTACGAAACAATTTTTATGAACTAGAGAATATATCACCTAATTTTAGGATTGCTGATACAACCGAAATTGAATTATTAAAACAAGAAGTAATGGAAGACATTTTTGAAGAAAAATACGAAACAGAAGACAGCGATTTCACAAAATTAATTAATGTTTATACCAGTTATCGAGATGATACACCACTCAAAGATTTAGTCCTAAAAATAGATTCCTACATACAGAGCCATCCATTTCCACAAAAATGGCTACAAGAAAAAATAGAAATGTTCAACTTGGAGGAAAAACTAGAAGAAGATTTCAGTCAAACACCATGGGGAGAAATTTTATTACAAGAAGTCAAAGAAGAATTAATGGACGACATTAGTATGCTAAAAAAAGTAGAACAAGATTTATCCTATGAACCAGAACTAGAAAAATTTTATCAAACCATTAGAAATGACATCGAGCAATTAGAAAACCTAAAGAAACATTTATACAATTGGGATAAAGCCTATGAAATAGCACGGCGCCTTAAAATTTGTAACTTGGCCAAGACAAAAAGTGGAATCGGAAAATAAAGACAAGGCAAAAGAAATCAGAGATGAGGTAAAAAAGAAACTAGCAAAAGTATTAGACAAGATACTCATTTGTGATTCAGAAGAAGCCAATCAAGATATTTATGATATGTATGGCATTTTGTTAAAGTTGCAAGACTTAATTTTCACTTTTGAAAAGGAATTTGCGAAACGAAAGAGAGAAAAAAACATCGTAGATTTTAGTGATGTGGAACATTTTGCGCTAGACATTTTGTTAAACGCAGAGGAAGTTGTGAAAAAATATCAAAACAAATTTGAAGAAATTGCCATTGATGAGTACCAAGATAGTAATTTGGTACAAGAATACATATTAACTGCCATATCTAGAAATAACAATATTTTTATGGTAGGAGATGTCAAACAAAGTATTTATAAATTTAGACAAGCCATGCCAGAACTATTTTTGGATAAATATGAAACCTATCAAAAAAAAGAAGCAAGAAAGCCAGAAGAAGACTTAAAAATTCAATTATTCAAAAACTTTAGAAGTAAGCAAAATATTTTGCAATTTACGAATTTGATTTTTGCAGATATTATGAGCAAAACATTGGGAGACATTTATTACAACGAAGAGGAATTTTTGAATTTAGGAGCGAATTACCCAACCATCCATCAAAATGAAAAAATCGAAATTCATGTCATTGATTCTGTGACAGTAGAGGAAAACGAAGAAAGTGAAGAAGGGGAAGAGGAAGAAAACATAGCAGATGTAGAGTTAGAAGCGAAATTTGTGGCTCATCAAATACAAAAATTAGTGGAAAACAAATTTCAAGTGTGGGACAAAAAACAAGAAGCTTATCGAGATATTCAATATAAAGACATTGTAATTTTGTTAAGAAGTACCAGTAATATCGCACCGATTTATGAACAAGAAATATTAAATCTACAAATTCCAGTATTTTCAGACAG
>CAOJZE010000036.1 GCA_948466095.1 uncultured Clostridium sp. | reverse complement strand
GTTCCAAAAGAATATATTAAACCAATTGAACAAGGTATGAGAGAAGCTGCTGAAAGCGGAATCTTAGCTGGTTACCCAGTTATCGATTTCAAAGCTACTTTGGTAGATGGTTCTTACCATGAAGTTGACTCTTCAGAGATGGCGTTCAAAATTGCAGCATCTATGGCTTTCAAAGAAGGTTGTAAACAAGCAAAAGCTGTTATCTTAGAACCTATTATGAAAGTGGAAATAACAGTTCCAGAAGAATATATGGGAGATGTTATTGGAGATGTAAATTCTAGACGTGGAAGAATGGAAGGTATGGATGGAAATGATGGAATGCAAGAAATTCACTCATTTGTACCACTTTCAGAAATGTTTGGTTATGCAACAGATTTACGTTCTAAGACACAAGGTAGAGGAACTTATACGATGGAACCTTCTCATTATGAAGAAGTTCCAAAGTCAGTTTTTGATACAATCGTAGCTCAAAGAACTAAAAAGGATTAAAAAAGACTTGATTTTTTAGTAAAAATATTATAAAATGCTTATGCATTAGAAAGTTATTAAATTTAGAAAATAAAAATAGTAGCTAAGAGGCAGAAGGAGAAAACTAAGGATTACAAAATGCTAACGCATTTTGCATAAGTTATCCGTAACTCGCTTCGCTCTAATGGCTAACTTAATTAAAGGAGGAATTTTTAAATGGCAAAAGCAAAATTTGAAAGAACAAAACCACATGTTAACATTGGTACAATCGGTCACGTAGACCACGGAAAAACGACAACAACAGCAGCTATTACAAAATATTTATCATTATTAGGAAAGGCACAATATGAAGCATATGATGCAATTGACGGTGCACCAGAAGAAAAAGCAAGAGGAATCACAATTAACACAGCTCACGTTGAGTATGAAACAGATAACAGACACTATGCACACGTTGACTGTCCAGGACACGCTGACTATGTTAAAAACATGATTACAGGTGCTGCTCAAATGGATGGTGCGGTATTAGTTGTATCAGCAGCTGATGGTCCTATGCCACAAACAAGAGAGCATATCTTATTGGCAAGACAAGTTGGTGTTAAATACATCGTTGTATACTTAAATAAATGTGATATGGTTGATGATCCAGAATTATTAGAATTAGTTGAAATGGAAGTTAGAGACTTATTATCAGAATATGATTTCCCAGGAGATGACATTCCAATCGTAAAAGGATCTTCATTACAAGTATTAGAAAGTTCATCAACAAATCCAGAAGATGAAGTTTATAAACCTATGAAAGAATTAATGGAAGCAATTGATAGTTATATCCCAACACCAGAAAGACCAATCGACCAACCATTCTTAATGCCAGTTGAAGACGTATTCACAATTACAGGACGTGGAACAGTTGCAACAGGTAGAGTAGAAAGAGGAATTGTTAAAGTTTCTGATGAAGTTGAAATCATCGGATTATCAACAGAAAGAAAGAAAACTGTTATTACAGGTGTTGAAATGTTCAGAAAATTATTAGACCAAGCAGAAGCTGGAGATAATATTGGAGCATTATTAAGAGGAATTGATAGAAAAGAAATCGAAAGAGGTCAAGTTCTTGCAAAACCAGGAACTATCAATCCACATACAAAATTCACTTCTGAAGTTTATGTATTAACAAAAGAAGAAGGTGGAAGACATACACCATTCTTCAATGGATATAGACCACAATTCTATTTCAGAACAACAGACGTTACAGGTGTTATCGAATTAGCAGCTGGAACAGAAATGGTTATGCCTGGAGATAACGTATCAATGACAATCGAATTAATTACACCTATCGCTATCGAAAAAGGATTAAGATTTGCTATTCGTGAAGGTGGTAGAACAGTAGGTTCAGGTGTCGTTGCTGATATTTTAGCTTAATTTAAGATAGATTTGTCGCAAATGGAAGAGTCCTTTTGCGACATTTTAAAATAAGAAAGGGGAGTGTTGATATGTACGAGATGTTACCATATATCTTATCAGGTTGTTTTGTTTTACTAGGATTGTTTATGGCAATTATGCCAAAACAAGCAACTAAAAAAAGTCAACGTGAATCAGAAGATGTAGTAAAAAAGACAAGAAGAAATGGATTTATAGTAATTGTTTGTGGGATCATTTTATTATTAATTGATTTCATGTAATAAATCACTATATATAAAGAATCCCTAAGAAAAAGAAGGGATTCTTTTATTTTGTAAAGAAAATGATACAAAATAGTAACATAACATTAATTATAAATATCCCTAGGGAGTTATAAAATATACTAAAAAAAGTACGTTGAAATAAAAAAGTAAACATGCTAGTATTAGGTGCAGTATTGATTTGAAATAAGGAGGAAAGATATGAAGAAGAATTCAAATCTTTTATTAAAGCTAATATTACTAGCTACTATTTTTAGTATTTTTGTAGCAAATAAAGTTATGGAGAAAAGTTTTGCCATTGAAGAACAAAATGTGGTACTTGGTATAACACCAAAACCTAAAATTGATGTAGTTCTGTCGAAAGCAAACACAAGAGTTAACCTTACATCATTTGAAAAGGAAATTAAAGAACATCTTATAAATTTAGGAATTAATTCAGAAGATATAAAGATTAGTGCTATTGATGCTTCAGTACTATCTTCTAATAGTACTGAAGCATCAACTGTATTTAATACATGGCAAAAATATCCTTTGAATTCAAGTTCTAAATTTCAAGCTAATTGGCAACTTGAAGGCGAACAAATACATACAACTGCAAATGTGCATTGGACTGGATTTTGGAATCAGAATGCTCAAGAAGACTCTAATTATACAATTACCTTTGATGTTAAAAATGGAGATACTGATCCTTTAGGTTTTACTTTTAGAATGAACAATATTGGAAATGATGAATATAAATTTTATGGGGTAGAACTAGATACAAAACATAATACAATAACATTAGGAAAAATAAATTCATGGATTCCTCATGATAATGATGATATTCATGGAGGACCAATATATCATACAAAGATTTCAGCAACTGATAATAATTATGATAATTATAAAACAGAATCAAATTCGAAAGCTTTATCCCATTGTAAAGGAGAACGTTTAACATATGCAGACTATACAGTAACTCAAGAAAGTTGGTATAATGTAAAAATTAAAGCATATGGAAACAAATATGAAATATTTGTAAATGAAGAGTTAATTATAGATTATACAGATGATGATAATCCAATTTTGTCAGGAGGATATGGTCCATATACTGCAAGTAATCCAAGAGGATATTTTAAGAATTTAGAAATAGAAACACAAGAAATAAAAAGTTTTTCGGAAGTGCTAAGAGAATCAACATGGAGACAAGGAGCTTATAAATTTTTAGTTAATGTAGATGACAATGAGAATAAAGAATTAGCAGAAAATTCTGTTAATAGTGAACTATTAACAAGATTAATTAATGAAGGAATTTATTTTATTGCATGGGGACGAGAAGAAAACAGGAGTCAATTTAGTAATTTAATAGAAGCTAACAATGGAAATGGAAAGTTTATTAGCAATACTGATTACGATACTTCTATTAATGAAACAGCAGCCTATATTGAAAGTATTGTAGGAAATCAGAAATTGACCCAAACAGTAATTGTAGATGAACCAATTAGTTTATCCGTAAATCCACCAGGAATAGACAAGAATACCATTGATTCAGAATGGCCTTATGGTAAATGGAAAATAGAGCATGATTATACCTATTTTGAAAATAATATAGGACAATTTGCAGAGTCTGGAAAATATATTAATAATTTAATAACAACTTTTGATAAAACAGGTAGATATGTTATTAAATATAAAGAACAATCAATTTATCCACAAGAAATTTTTGTACATAGAAGACCAATTGCACAAATAGGAATGCAGATTTCTGGTACGAGTATTACGTTAAATAGTCAATCTTATGATAAAGATAAAATTTCTCAAAACAATGGTATAGAAGAAGAAGAGTGGAAATGGAAAGATTCAAGTTCTACTGTTTGGAATAATGGCAAATTGACAACTATGGATACCGATAAAACATATATTGTACAACTAAGGGTAAAAGATTTTCAAAATACATGGAGCATTCCAGCAACTAAGTATATAACAAAAGATACGAGAGCTTTACCAGTTGCCATGTATGATATTCCAAATGATAATATAACAAAGTATGAAGAGGTTGAAATTAATAACATATCTTATGACCCAGTAGGAAGAGAGATTATTTCCTCTTTATGGGAAGTTTATAAAGATGGAAATAAAATATATTCAGGTACAACTCCCAAAATCAATTATTTAGATGAGGGAGTAGGAACTTATACTATGTACTTAACAGTAACCAATTCAGACAATATCATTTCAGAGAAATATGGAAGGACTTTTAAAATTGTAGAAGATACCATGGCACCAGAAGTAGTTGCAACCCCTGTTACAGCAAGTTGGGCAAAAAGAACAACAGTACATGTTAAATTTACAGATGAGGGTGGAAGTTTAGTTAGAGGATATAAATATGCGATTACAGACAGTCAAGCAATACCGACTACATGGAGTGCTGAAATAACAAAATCTGAAGATGATATTGTTATTCATACAGAAGGGAGAAAATATTTACATATTATTGCCTATGATAATGCCAATAATGTTAGTAATGATAGAATATTAGGACCTTATCTGATTGACAATTCAGGTCCAACTATTCAAGTAGAAGGTGATTTCAATACAGTTACAACACAAGGTGTTATTTGTAATATTCGAGCAGTAGACTTACTTTCGGGATTAAAAACAGTATCTGTTAATAATGAAACTTTAACAGATTTAGGAAATAGTGTTATTAAAATAAATAAGAATGGAACCTATGTAATTAAAGCAGAAGATAACATAGGAAACATAAGCACAAAAGAATTTATAATAAATAATATTCATAATCGATGTGAAGCAGGATTAGAACATCCTACATATAGTTCCAGTTATAAGGAATGTCCAATCTGTAGGTTAATTGAAAATTTGCAAGTTACTAACAATAAGGAAATTTATAATGCGCAAGAGAAAGGATTAACTTATGATAAATCTCAAGGTACAACTATTGTAGAATATTATAATGGTAGTATACAAAAGCCAGTTGATGTAGGAAAATATGAATATGATTTAAAAGTGGTGTATGAAGGAGTAGAATATAATACAGGAATAATGGGAACATTTGAAATTACTAAAAAAGTTGCAACGATAGAAAATATAATGGCACAAAATAGGCAATATGATGGAACCAATCAAGTAGCTTTGACAGGTGGAAATTTAATAGGAATAGAGGGAGCAGATAAAGTAGGATTTACCCTACCATTATTAGGAACAATTTCAAGTAAAGACATAGGTGAATATAATGTTACCATACCAGAGATTATTTTAACAGACGAAAAGGCACAAAATTATGAGTTAATTCAGCCATCAAAGGATAGTTTAAAAGTGACTGTTTCGCCAAGAGAACTGACAATTACAGAATTGCAAGCAGTTTCAAGACCATATAATCAAAAAGCAGAAATAGAGATTATGGGAGGAAAATTAAACAATCTATTAGAGGAAAATACAGATAGTATTGGATTTATCTTAAATGGAGGAGTAGCAAAAAGTAATGCTGCAGGGGAACAAATAGTAGATATTAATGCCATAGAATTAACAAATAATGAAAAAGAAAATTATGTGTTAATTTCTCCAGAACCGATAAAAGTACAAATTACAAAAAAAGAGATTACGGTTGAAGATATGACAGCACAAAATAGACAGTACGATGGAACAGACAAAGTAGTTTTAACAGGTGGAAAATTAATAGGAATTGAAGAAGGAGACCAAGTAGAAACAGTTTTACCAGAAATAGGTATAATTTCAAGTAAAAATATAGGAGAATATAATGTTGCAGTACCAGAAATTATTTTAACAGGTGAAAAGGCAACAAATTATCAACTTATTCAACCAGCAAAAGAGGCTATGAAAGTAACAATTACCAAAAGAGAATTAACAATTGATAATTTAAAAACAAAAGATAGAAAATATGATAAGACAAATGTAGTAGAGCTGGAAGGAGGAGAATTACAAAATATTGTAGGTGAAGAAGAGGTAATAGCAATAATTCCTAAAACAGGAATTATTCCAGATGCTGATATTGGTACAAGAAAAGTAGAAATTGAACCAATTGAGTTAGAAGGAAAAGATAGTGCAAATTATGTTTTAATACAGCCTAAATCAGAAGAGATGTTGGTTAAGATTTCAAAGCCAGATAAGCCTAATTTACAGTTAGAAACATTTATAAGTCAAGTGAATGATAGCAAGTTAAAAGAGTGGGAACCAACTGTAACAATAGCAAATACTGACAAAAAAGAAACAGACGAAACAAAAGCGAAGATGAAAGAAGAAACAGAGGAAGAGACGAGTGTAGAAATGAAAGAAAAAGCAAACGAGAAGACAGATGAAAAAACAAAAGAAAAAGCAAACGAGAAGCCAGATGAAAAAACAAAAGAAGAAGCAAACGAGAAGATAGATAAAGAAACAAAAGAAGAAGCAAACGAGAACACGGCTGAAGAAACAAATCAAGAAATCAATCCAGAGAAAAATAAATATCCAGAAATTCGTTTTGGAGATAGGGTTGAAATTACAATTAGAATTTACAATAAAGGAGAAGGAAATGGCTATGCACAAAAAATAACAAATGTGATTCCAAAAGGTATGAAATTTGTTGCAGAAGACAAAACCAATCAAGAAAATAAATGGAAACAAATTGATACAGAAACAGTAGTTAGTGAAAAGTTGAATTTTGCATCTGGTATAGAAAATGAAATAGAAAAGCTAAATGAAAAAGAAATTGATTACAGAGATATTTCATTAGTTCTAGAAGTTATAGAAAAAGAAGCAGTAGTAGAAATGATTCAAAATAAAACAACAATAGAACAAATAGATATTAGAGAAGAGAAAATTGAATATGAGAAAGAAGAAAATAAAACAATATTACCAATTCGAATTAGTCATACCGATTTTGTAGTTGAAAAAACAATTCAAGATATTCTAGAAATAACAGCAACAGGTCAAATTAATCATCAAGTACCACAAAACAGTAATAAATTAAGTAAAATAGAAATAGATAGAAAAAATATAAATGCGACACAATTAAAAATAACCTATAATATTACAATTACCAATCATGGCAATGCAAAAGGTAAAGTAGATACTGTTATTGATTATTTACCAAATGGATTACAGTGTGATTTATCAGATAACCATGGATGGGCATTTGCAAAAGATAATTGTTTGATTTGTGAAAGCTTTGGAGAGCTTGAGCCAAATGAGACAAAAACAAAAGAATTAGTAGTTTATGGTAAAGCAGCTAAAATAACAGGAAGCAAAGAAAACAAAGTAGTTGTACTATCTAGTCAAGATATTGATCAAAGAATGATAGAACAGGAGAATAAAAAAAGTTTGATTATTTCTAATGTAGACAAAGAAATTTTTAACACTAACAATTCTAGTAATGCAACGTTGCTTACCTCAATTCGAACTGGAACAGTAGTTAATTATTTAGTAGGATTAATTGTTGTTTGCTTAACTTTAGGAGTTATCATAAGATATTTTCGATATAAAAGATAAAAGTACTTGCTTTTTTTTAGAAAGAATAATAAAATATAGATATTAAAAATATAATAGAATAGACGGAATCTAGGGGGAATATCAATGAAAATAATATTAGACGCTATGGGAGGAGACAATGCACCAGACGATAGTATCAAAGGAGCAGTAAATAGTATCAACAAAATTAAAACAGAATTAATTTTAGTAGGAAAAGAAGAGGTAATTCGAAAAAAAGTAAAAGAATTTTATGGAAAAGAAATAGAAGAAATCTCAGAAAGATTAAAGATTAGAAATGCCACGGAAACCATTGAAATGGAGGATATACCAACCGTTGCTATTAAACGTAAAAAAGATTCTTCTATGGTAGTTGGGTTTAAAATGCTAAAAGAAGGAGAAGGAGATGTATTTATTTCAGCAGGAAATTCAGGAGCATTATTAACAGGTGCGACTTTGCTAGTAGGAAGAATCAAAGGTATTGATAGACCAGCTTTGGCAGCGGTTTTACCATCTTATAAGAGCCAATTATTATTAATTGATGCAGGTTCTAATACCAATTGCAAACCAGTGAATCTATTACAATTTGCACAAATGTCTAGTATTTATTTAAGAAACACCTATGGAATTGAACATCCGACAATTGGATTGTTAAATATTGGAACAGAAGAAACAAAAGGAAATGAACTAGTAAAAGAAAGCTATCATCTATTAAAGGAAAAAGCAGAGGAATTGAATCTTAATTTTATTGGTAATGTGGAAGGAAGAGATGCTTTTTCTGGTAAAGTAAACGCCCTTGTCACAGATGGATTTACAGGGAATGTGTTTTTAAAAACAGCAGAGGGAGTAGGGAAATTTGTCAAGAAGAGTTTAAAAGAAAGCCTTATGAAAAATTTACTAGCGAAAATTCTTAGTATCCCAGCGTTGCCAGCTATGAAAAGATTTAGCAAAACAATGGATTATAAATCTTATGGAGGTGCCTTATTTTTAGGTGTCAAAAAACCAGTTGTAAAAGCACATGGGAGCAGTGATAGTTTATTGTTTGAATATACCATTATGCAAGCAGAAAAATTTGTTGAAAATAAAACAGTAAATCATATGATAGAGGAATTTGAAAAACAACGTGAAAAAGACAATAAATAAGCTGTTTTCGACTAATGTGTACAAAATAAAAATATTTTTGGAATATACTTGACAAATAGAAAAACATATAATATAAATGAAATATAAATTAGTCATTTATAAACTTGAGAGGAGGTGAACTCTGGATATGAGTTCAGAAGAAGTTTTAGAAAAAGTAAAAGGAATTATTGTTGAACAATTAGGTGTAGCAGACACAGCAGTTACATTAGAAGCATCTTTTATTGATGACTTAGGAGCTGATTCATTAGACATTGTTGAATTAGTTATGGCATTAGAAGAAGAATTTGATATAGAAATTCCTGATAGTGATGCAGAAAAAGTAGTAACAGTAGGAGATGTAGTTGACTACATAAAGGAAAATGTAAAATAGTAAATAAACAAAGTGAGCCAATAATTGATATTATTGGCTTATTTTGTTTTTGAGATGATTTTGGGGACGGAGGAAAAAATCATGATGATAATAAGAATCATGATTTTTTCCTCCGTCCCTAAAATCATTCCCAAAATCATCATTTTATAGTATTTTCTAGTTGTTCTGGATAAAACTTGAAGAAATTAAACATATAATCGGTTATAGTATTTTTTCGAATCGTTACATCAGAAAATAGATTAAATTCTGCTATACGAGTACCTTGAGAGAATATGTGTAATTGACCGAATCCTATCATTTTCGTAGATAGGTGCTTGCCAATAAGGTTGAATCGATAGATTACTCTCTATGGTAGGAAGAAGATCTTTTTTGACTGGAATCATAGGAGTTTGTGCTAGAGAAGTATCTACTTTCATTTTTAATTGGTTAGAATGCCCTTTTTCAATGAAAAAGAAATCAGAATTGTTATTTTGCCACTCAAGTAGATACTTATCTACAAAATCTTTTATTTTAAAATATTCAAAATTTTTAAAGCTATATTCAATTAATTTAATGCTATCTTTTGTTCTAAAATTTTTGGTATCTGCCCCTAGTACAACGCAAATAATATCCATATTGCCTCTTTTACAGGCTGTTACTAAGCAACGATTAGCACCATTGGTAAAGCCAGTTTTAATTCCATAAACCCCATCTAAATTTCCCAGTAATTCATTTGTATTGGATAGTGTTTTAGGTGTACCATTGATGGTAACAGTATGATTTTTGGTTCCAACAATATTTAAGAAAGTAGGATTTTTTAAAGCATAATCTGAAAGAAGAGCTAATTCATAGGCGGTTGTATAATGTTGGTCAGAATCTAAACCATGAGGGGATTCAAAGTGAGTATTATGTAGTCCCAATTCTTGTGCTTTTGCATTCATAAGCTCTGCAAAACCTTCTATGCTACCTCCTACACTTTCTGCTAAGCAAACAGCAGCATCATTTCCAGAACACAACATTAAACCATACATTAAATCACGAATGGTGATTTTATCACCAGTTTTTAAACCTAATCTAGACCCACCTGTACCAGCAGCCTTTTTAGAAGCTTCTACAGTTGTGTCTAAAGAAGAATTTTCAAGAACTACAATGGCTGTCATTATTTTAGTGGTAGATGCCATTTTGACTTTGTTTTTTTCATTCTTGCCATATAATATGCTTTGTGCTAATCGGTCAATTACTACACAGGAGCGAGAATTTAAGTTTAAAGTTTGATTAGATACATCACTTGAAACTTCTTCTGTTAAAGTTTTAATTTCATTAGCAATATCCATGTTTTCTTCTTGGTTTAAATCATTACCATAGATGGGATAAGAAGAAAAAAGAAGTAAAACAATCAAGAAAAGAAAAATCATTTTAATAGTATTATTTTTTTGAATCATATTTTTATCACCTATAAAAATATATTGTTTTATTTTTAGGATTATGAATTTTAATTAAATAACGGGTGAACTCTTACGGAAAATAGAAAAAACAATTTAATTTACGTAAAATCTTGATTTTGTTCTAAAAATGTAATATAATTGTAATGTAGGCTTTATTTTAATAAAGGAATCGGTAAGAGATATTTCCGTAAGGGAAGAATTTAAATAAAAAAATAGTATCTATAATAGGAAAAAAATCCTATTGACTAAACCAAAAAAAAGTGTAAAATGATATTAGTACAGAATGAGAAATTATAGTAAGGGAGAGAAAAAAATGAACTTGAAAAAAGTACTATTGAGTTTAACTACTATTCTTGTATTTACAATATTTGTAGCTGTAAACGGTATTGCCTATGCAGCAGAACAACGTTATATGGGGGTAATACCATTAATGGAGCATAATACCCCTCATATGGGTTATTCTATCGGCGAAACAGGACAAAATAATGCAGCGACTATATGGAATATTGTAAAATATAAAGCATCTTCTATTGGTAGTGGTTATGAGAATGGTAATTATTATTGTCTAAAATCAGGGGTAGGATTTGCTACTACTGATACAGCTACTGGAAATCGTAACCCTCAACTTTATAATGTTTCCTATGATATGAGAACTAAAAGAGACGAAATAAAAAAGCAAAATGATATATTAGAAGGATTAGTAACAGGAAAAGTGGGAGAGATTAATAGTTATGATGCTATTTTAGCTGTTCTTGATAGTTTATATTTGCCAGGGAAATCTACTGAGGAGGATAAGAAGGAATTAATTTATAGGCTCATCCAATATGCTCAACAGAATTCGACTAAATACAGTACATATATAGATTTAATGGTAAAGGCATTTGATTTACCAGAAGATATGTTTATAGCGGATTTTATAAAAGAAAATTCTCCATTGAAATATGATTTAACAGAATATGCTTTAACAGACAATGATATAAGAGCAATTCAACAAGCAGTTTTATGGTATTTTACGAATCATGAAGAACCAACAAGGTTTGATAAAACGATAGATAAAGGTTTTACGTCATGGCTTTATTACACTATGAATGGTCAAAACTATGAGCCATTATCAAATTACGAAAAAGAGTTTACAAGTGAAGGACAACAAACAGGGAAAGGATTGGCAAGAGAGAAACAAGCAATTGTATTATATAATTATATGATTGAACAAGCAAAAGAAAATGCTAGTAGCTACACCAATTCAAGTTCTAATTCAGGAGCACCTGCTAAAGTTAGTACTACAAAATTAAATGGTGAAATTTCTGGTGATAACTATGTTATAGGACCAATTAAAATAGAGAGATTAAATGCTACTCCATACACTATAGATTTTACAGTTAAAAATGAAGGTAAAGATGTGAATTATCAATTATTAAACCACAATAAAGAGGCAGTTAAAAATGGAACGACAGTGAAGGATTTAGTAGGAGAAGATTTTTATCTTTCTATCCCAAAGAGTCAAGTGAAATCAATAACCGTTAATATCGCTATCAATTATAGTAATACAACTATGACCTTGTGGGCATCCACTCAAAATAATTCTGAGCAACCAATTGTTGAGGTGGATAAACAAAAACAATCCATACCAGTATCATTAAATTTTTCTTCAGAAAAATCATTTGATTTAGCATTAAGGAAATATATCACAAAAGTAAACGATAAAGAATTAACAGGAGCAAGTTCAAGAATTCCTAATATAGATGAAAGTACGTTGATATCTACTACAACAGCAACTTACAAGCACAAAAAAGATCCTGTAACAGTTGCAACAGGTCATAAAGTAACTTATAAAATGACAATTTATAATGAAGGAGAGATGGCAGGACGAGCTACTAAAGTAGTAGACCAATTGCCAACAGGACTAAAATTTAGTAAAGTGGTAAGTGGTAATTTTGAACTAGGTTCTTATGATGAGACCACCAATACATTAAATTTAGTAAGAAAAGCCGACAACACAGAGAATCTAGAAGGATATACTACGGGTACATTAGATTCAGAAACCATTGAAATTGAATGTACTGTTACAGCAACACCAGACGCAAAAAATAATAAAATTTTAACAAATGTAGCATGGATTTCAGAAGAGATTGACGAAGAAGGTACTGTCATTACAACACAAGTAGGGAAAGATAGGGATTCAGAACCAGCAAACAAACCAGATGTTAACAAAGATAATATGTCTAACTACACAGGAAGAGAAAATAAAACAGATTTATCAGATTCTAATTTTTATTATAAAGGGCAACAAGATGATGATGACTTTGAAAAATTAGTTTTATTACCAGAAATGCCAAATGAATTTGACTTAAAATTAATTAAGCATATTACTCAAGTAAATGGTAAAGATGTGCCAAATAGAGTAGAGAGTATTGATGTAAGCAAATTAAATATTTCCAGTGCTGATAGTAAAACAACAGCTGATTATAAACTAAATAAAGAGCCAATTGGTGTGGCAAAAGGAGATATTGTAACCTATACTTTTAATATTTATAATGAAGGAATGATAGATGGCTATGCACAAGAAATAACAGAAGATGTGCCAGCAGGGCTACAATTTATATGGTCTGAAAAACAAGGAGAAGAATTAAAAGCTGATACTACTTTGACAAAGGAAGAAAAGGAAGCTATTGAATTCAATCAAAAATACTTATGGGGAAAATTTGTATATGACGAAGCAAAAGAAAATATTATTCAAATTTCTTCTGATTATCTAGCAAAAGAAAATGAGACAACAGTAGGTGGAAATTTAATAAAAGCATTTGGACGTAATGATGGAACCAAAACAGAAAAAGATTTAGATCATAAAGAAATTGCGGTTAAATTTAAAGTAATATCTGAAAATATAGCAGGAACGGTTATTAGAAATGAAGCAGCTATAACAGAAGACAGTGATAAAGATGGGAATCCTGTAGATGACAGAGATTCGGATACCGAAAAATGGGTAAAATATGAAGATGATGAGGATTACGACAATATTATTTTACAATCTTTTGACTTAGCTTTAAGAAAATTTATTATAGCAGTAAGTAATGATACCAAAATAGAAGATAAGGAATACTTAAAAAATGCAGATGGTTCTTATACCAGAGCACCAGTTGTTGATACTTCTAAATTAAACACCAAAGATCAGAGCGGAAAATTAATTACAACAGCTACTTACAATCATACAAAAGAACCAATTCTTGTTAAACCAAATGATATAGTAGTGTATATGCTAAGAGTGTATAATGAAGGTGATGTAGACGGTTATGCAGCTGAAATAAAAGACCACTTACCACCATATTTGGAATATATAGATGACGAATTTAATAAAAAGTATGGTTGGAAGGTTTCTGAAGATGGAAGAACCGTAACAACCAGTTATTTAGAAAATGAAAAAATAAACAAGGCAGTATTAGCAGATAGTTCTGCAACGCAAAATCAATCAAAAACTCAGTCTTATGTACTATCTTACAAGGAAGTTCCAATCATGTGTAAAGTAAGCGAAAAAGCTAAATCTGGTGAAAATATTACGAATATAGCTGATATTACAAAATACTTAGATGGAAATAAAAATCCAGCAGTAGATAGAGATTCACAAGAAGACAATGTAAAACTTCCTACAGATAAAAATTTACCAAATTATAAAGAAAATGAAAAGGGAAGTTATGTACCAGGACAACAAGATGATGATGATTTTGAGAAAGTTAATATAAAAATCTTTGACTTAGCTTTAAGAAAATGGGTAACACAAGCTATTGTGATTGAAAACGGAAAGCAAACCGTAACACAAACGGGACATGATGCATGGGATGACCCAGAGGAAGTTGTAAAGGTAGAGCTACATAGAAAGAAATTAAATCAAGTAACGGTTAAATTCAAATATTCAATTCGTGTTTATAATCAAGGCGAAATTGAAGGATATGCAAAAGAAGTAACGGATTATATACCAGAAGGATTAAAATTTGTAGCAGAAGATAATCCAGGTTGGAAAGATGAAGGAAATAATGTAATTTCTACAAGATTATTAGAAAATACTTTATTACAACCAGGAGAATATGCTGATGTGGAAGTTTTACTTACATGGATTAATAGTGAAAATAATATGGGAGTAATGAATAACACAGCAGAAATATCAGAAGATTACAATGAGTATGGTGTACCAGATATAGATTCAACACCAGATAACAAAAAAGCAGGAGAAGATGATATTGATGACGCACCAGTGATGTTATCTATTAGTACAGGACAAATTAGATTATATTTTACATTAGGATTTGTTGTATTGATAACAATTGCAAGTGGAGTTATTATGATTAAAAAATTTGTCTTATAATTAAGTGGAAAGTATAAGATTAGAATGTGCCAAAAAGGGTAAACCTTCTTGGCACAATTTTTATTTAATTTAAGTTTTGGTTTTTTTGAGGGGGTACGCTCCTCCAAATGGTATTTCCTATATTTTGAATGAATCATGAATGTGACTGGAATAAAATTAGAAATTCTTTGATTATTTTTTGGAAAGAGTTCATCTATTGATG
>CAOJZE010000035.1 GCA_948466095.1 uncultured Clostridium sp. | reverse complement strand
TATTTTGCAAAATTATAAGAGATGCCGATAAATTAGACCTTATCTATGAAGGAGCAGTCATTTATTGGGAAGAATCAGAAAGAAAGAGACAAGTAGAAGAAGGCAAATTGTCGGAAAAAATGCTAGAAAATGTTTACCAAAAGAAATTGGCAGATAGTAGGAATAGTATTAGCGAAACAGACCAAATTTTACGTTTTGCTTCTTATATTTTTGATATTAATTTTTCTTATAGTTTTAAAGTTTTAAAAGAAAATGATAATATTAGTAAAATGATTGATAAATTTTACTACCAAATACCAGAGACAAGGGATGAAATGGCGAAAGTAAAAAAAATAGTGAATGAATATATTAAGGATAATATTCATTAACAAAGTTTATTATATTTTTTATTTGTGACTCCCAACTTCGAACAGTCTGTAATAGTATAACAAACTGTTCGAAGTTGGTCTCCCGAATTGTCACTTCATAAAAAATATAATAAACTTTGTTAAAAATAGAGTAATAAAAAAGAAGAAAGGACTGTAGTAAATTTGGGCAAAAAATTATTGATAACAGAGAAGCCGTCAGTTGCTATGGAATTTGCAAAAGCATTAAAAATAACCACCAATCGAAGGAATGGATATTTGGAATCAGATAATTGGATTATCACATGGTGTGTGGGACATTTAGTGACCATGAGTTATCCAGATAAATACGATGAAAAATTAAAATTATGGCGATTAGATACGCTTCCCTTTATTCCAGAAGATTGGAAATATGAAATCATTCCAACGGTACAAAATCAATTTAACATTGTAAAAGAATTGATGCAAAGAGAAGACATTGAAGAAATCTATAATGCAGGAGACTCTGGACGTGAAGGAGAGTATATACAAAGATTAGTATTTATGATGGCAAAACCGAATCCAAAGGCTAAAATGAAAAGAGTATGGATTGATTCCCAAACAGAGGAAGAAATCACAAGAGGAATTCGAGAAGCCAAAGATTTATCGGAATATGATAGTCTGTCTGATAGTGCGTATCTAAGAGCAAAAGAGGATTATCTAATTGGTATTAATTTTTCAAGATTATTATCCATTATTTATGGAAGGCAATTAGCCAAAAGCATTCAGGAAGACAAAGCTTCTATATCAGTTGGTAGAGTTATGACATGCGTATTAGGCATGATTGTAGGAAGAGAAAGAGAAATTAGGAATTTTGTCAAGACAAAATATTACAAAATATTAGGAGAGTTTGGCGATGAAACAGCTTCTTTTAAAGCCGAATGGAAAGTAAATGAAAAATCAGAAATGTATGAATCTACTAAGCTATATAATGAGACAGGATTTAAAAAAGAACAAGACGCCAAAGATTTGATAGCAAGTTTAATAGGAAATCAAGCAACCATAACGGAATTAAAAAAGTCTAAGCAAAAAGAGAATGCACCACTTTTGTTCAACTTAGCAGAGATTCAAAATGAATGTACCAAAAGATTTAAAATCAAACCAGATGAAACCTTAGAAATCATACAGAATTTATACGAAAAAAAGTTAGTAACTTATCCAAGAACAGATGCAAGAGTACTTTCAACAGCAGTTGCAAAAGAAATAACGAAGAATTTGAATGGAATAGCAAGAGGTTTCCAAGACGAAGAAATACAAGGGTATATAAAAAAAATGGTGGAAGAAAAATATGCTACTGATTTGATAAAAACCAAATATGTCAATGACAGTAAAATTACAGACCATTACGCTATCATACCAACGGGACAAGGATACGAAAATTACAATCAATTGCCAGATTTACAAAAGCAAGTTTATAAAGTAATTGTAAAAAGATTTCTAGCCATTTTTTATCCCCCAGCAGAATATAGCAAAATGCAAGTAACCGTCAGCATAAAAAATGAGACATTTAATTGCAGTGGAAAGGTTTGTGTGAAACAAGGATTTCTGGAAATTTTGAAACCGATTGAAAAAGGAGAAAAGAAACCCACAAAAAAGGAAGAAAATGTGGAAAACAGAATCGAAAGTACACAAGATAACAACAATAAAAAGAAAGATGATGATAACATAGAAATTCTAAAAACATTAAAAAAGGGACAAAAGATTGAAATTAAGAATTTTGAGATAAAAGATGCCGAGACTTCACCACCAACCAGATACAATTCAGGTTCTATTATTTTGGCAATGGAAAATGCAGGAAAACTGATTGAAGAAGAGGAATTAAGAGAACAAATTAAAGGAGCAGGAATTGGAACCAGTGCAACTAGAGCAGAAATCATGAAAAAGTTAGAAAAAATTAAATATATTGAGGTTAATCATAAAACACAGATTATTACACCAACTCAGAAAGGAGAGAAAATTTATGATATTGTGTATGGCTCTATGCCAGATATGCTAAATCCAAAACTTACTGCTAGTTGGGAAAAAGGATTAGATTTGGTGGCTAAAAAGGAAATTAAACCAGAGGAGTTTATGACAAAACTAAAAAATTATATTCATGCTAAGTTTGATAAATTAGTGGTAAAAATGTGAGAAAAAGGGGAAAAGTATTTTAATAATTTCCTAGAAAAATAAATATAAAATGATAGACTAGTAAAGGAATAAGTTAAATGAAAGAAATCGAAATAAAGAAAATAGTTAAAATAAACGAGAAGAATCTTAATAAAATAACAGAATGGATTTATAATTGCTGGGGAAGAGATGAAATGCATACATTTGAAGAAATAAAGAAATTTGTTAAACATAGTTTACAGGAAACCAGATTACCACAAACTTATGGAGCATTTATAAATAATGAAATTATAGGAATGTATCAATTTTTATACGAAGATTTATTTGTTAGACCTGACATATACCCATGGCTTTCTAATGTGTATGTAGATGAGAGATACAGAAACAATGGGATTGGTAGAAAATTAATGGAAAGTGTAAAAGAAAATGCACGAAACAACATAAATTCTGATGAATTGTACTTATATACAAAACATATAAATTTATATGAGAAATTTGGCTGGAAATATATTTCAGACATTGATACTTGCAATGAAGAGCAAAGAATACAAAGATTATATAAATTAGAATTAGCTGAAACAGAATTCCAAACGAATATAAGGGAAGAAAAACAGATGTGAAAACCATCTGTTTTATTAAAAAGTTATTATATTTGCTTGTTTTTTTACTTTAATTATAGTAGAATAAAAGAACCAAAGACAAGGAGAATAGCCATGAAAGATTATTGGAAAGAAACCACAGAAAAGAAGCTAAATAAAAAGAAAATTATGATGATAACGATAATTGCTATGATAATAATAGTTATCCTTTTAACAATGGTTATTTATTGCAATAACAAAACAATTAGAGAATGGATTGACAAGAACATATTTAGAAAAGAAGTCATACAAGATAATGTCAGTATAATAGAGTTGACAGAGAACCAAAATTCCAATATATGTGCATTTAACAAATACATAGGGGTTTTGAACAAAAATAAATTTACGATTTATGGGAATATAGGAAATGAAGAAAAAAGCTTAGAGGTTGAGGTTTCTACTCCTATTTTTGATTCTGCTAACAGATTTTTAGCTATGGCTGAAAAGAAGGGGAAGAAATTATATTTAATAACCGATAAAGATATAACTTGGGAAGCGAATGTAGAGGGTAATATTTCGCAAATACATGTTAATAAAAATGGATACGTAGCAGTAGTGATAGAGGATACTAGTTACAAAACAGTTATTATTATGTATAATCCAGATGGAAAAGAAATGTTTAAAACATATCTATCTTCTACTAGAACAGCAGATGTAACTATTTCTAATGATAATAAACATTTAGCCATTGCAGAAGTAGACACATCAGGTACGATTATACAGTCTAATATAAAAATAATTTCAATTGACAAAGCCAAGTCTGACCCAACAAATTCCTTAGAAAATACTTATAAGGGAGAGCCAGATAAATTAATAACCAATATTGAATATCAGGATAAAGATAGATTGATTTGTATGTATACCGATAATATTCACATGATAGAAAATAATCAAGATATTACCTTGATGGAGAATCAAAATAAAAAAATGATTTTTCAATCAGTAGAATTAGTTAATCATGCCATACAGATAGAAGAAAAATCTTCTGGGTTATTTACAGCAGATTCTGTTATTCACATTGTTAATACAGAAAATAGAACACAAAAAGACTATACGGTAAATGCAGTTACAAAGGAAATTTATACCTATAGTAATATGATTGCTTTGAATTTAGGCACAGAAGTAGAATTTATTAATACAGATGGATGGTTAGTGAAGCGATATATTGCTAATCAAGAGATTACAAATATTGTAGTATCTAATAATATAGCAGGAGTTATTTATAGGGATAAAATTGAGGTTATAGATTTATAGGAGGAAAAAAGTGAAATGATAGTAGATTTAATCATAATAGCAATTATCGGATTATCAACATTTTTGGCATATAAAAAAGGCTTGGTAAATTTAGCGATTGGGTTAGTTGCTTTTGTTGTTTCTGTTTTGATAACTGTTATTTTATATCAGCCAATTGCTAATTTAATCATTAATGAAACTAATATTGATGAAACCATTGAGAATGCAATTTATGAAAAGGCAAATGGTGTGATGCAGGAGAATAAAAGTGAAGATGAATTGACAGAGCATATCCTAGAGACTGCTAAAAATGAAATGTTACCAGAGACAGCTAGAAATTTAGCAATTAATATTGTAACAGGAGGCGTTATTATTGTTCTGTTTGTTGCTATTAAGATTGCGCTAAGATTTGTGAGTAGCTTTGCTAATGCCGTTGCTAAATTACCAATTCTTGACCAGCTTAATAAAGCAGGGGGAGTTGTATATGGACTTTTACGAGGTACTTTAATGGTATATGTGCTGTTAATGCTATTTAATATTCCAGCACAAATTGCTCCTAATAATACGATTCATGAAAATATAAATCAATCTTATTTGGGAAAAACAATGTATGAACATAATATTTTAGAGGTATTTTTTATTCAATAGATTAGTATTAAAAAGTTTATCTATTTTTTATTCATAACTCCCAACTACGAACAGTCTGTAATTTCATAACAGACTGTAATCTTGTTGGTCCCCCCGATTTGTTACTCATAAAAAATAGATAAACTTTAAAAATATTAAGTCTAAATAAAATACAGAAAAATAGCGTGGATTAGTTGCTTTTTGAGAGTAAATTTGCTATACTAATTACATGAAAAATTAGGAGTGAATTATTTTGGGAAATAAACAAATGAACAATAAAAATTCGAAAAACACAAAAAAGAAAAGAAGAAAAAAGAAGACAGGAAAAAAAATATTGCTAGTATTTTTATTTGTTTTATTAATGGTAGGGGGCGTATTTGCTTATAAAGTACACAAAAATGGTGGAGGCGTATCAGGAATGTTAGCAACTATGATAGGGCATGATGAAAACACCAAGAAAAATTTAGGAGAATTCAAAGTTCTTCTACTAGGTATTAGTACAGACCAAGAAAATGTCGACTTAACAGATACCATTATGGTTGCATCCTATAATCCCAACACACAAAAAGCCACCTTGTTATCAATTCCTAGAGATACTTATACAGGAAAGAATGCAGCAAAAGCCACAGCATACGAAAAGATAAATGCTTTGTATAACAGAAAACATAGACCAGACGAAACTTTAAAAGCAGTAAATGAAATAACCGGATTAAATATTGAATATTATGTAGTAATAAAGACAGAGGCATTAATCAAATTAGTCGATGTTATTGAGGGGATTACTTTTGATGTTCCGATTGATATGGATTATGATGACCCAACACAAGATTTGCATATTCATTTAAAGGCAGGAGAACAAGAAATTGATGGTAATAAAGCAGAACAGTTAGTCCGTTTCAGGCATAATAATGATGGAACTTCATATCCAGAAGAATATGGAGACAATGACTTAGGAAGAATGAGAACACAAAGAGAGTTTATTATGCAAGTAGTTAGACAAACAGCAAAACCAGGAAATATATTTAAGCTTGGTGCTATTTTGGATGTAGCAAAGGAAAATGTATTTACCAATATAGATTTTAATGTGGCAAAAGATTATATTCCTTATATCGTAGAATTTAATACGGAAAACTTATTAACGGATATGCTTCCAGGCACGACACCAGATTGGGAAAAAACGAATGGGGTAAGTGTGTTTGTTCATGATAAGATGCAAACAAAAAAATTAATAGAAGAATTATTCTATAACAGGGACATTGAAGAAACAGAAGAAATAACAGACACGCAGGATGGAAATACGAGTGCTACTAGCAAGTCAGATATTGTATTAGAAGTGTTGAATGGTAGTGGTAATAGCAGTAATTTACAAAAGGTAGTAAATCAATTAAAAGGTGCAGGCTATAAAGTTACTAGGACAGGAAGTACGAATACAACGGCAAAGACGACTATTATTAATAAAAAAGATGTGAGAGAGACGATATTAAAAAATGTGAAAGATGTTATCGGTACAGGTACAATTGAGGCAAGTGAATCCGTTTCTAGTAAAGTGGATGTGACGATAATAATCGGAAAAGATTATTAAGAACAAAAGAGGAGAGGCATGATTAAAATTTTTAATCATGCCACCATCTCTATCTATTTTTTTTCTTTATTTTATCAAAAATTAATTTTATTATCAAAATTAAAATCAAAAGTGCAATTCCAATTTCCAAAATATAATTTAATAATTTAGATTTTTCTACTGAATGGGAAGCTATTAAATCTGCTTTATATTGTGTACCGTCGATTGTGTAAGAAATAGTTCCTAAGTTATCAAATTGCTCAATAGGTGCTTTTATATTTTCTTTTAAATTTATTTCAAAAGGAATTTCTTCCTTTGATAGAGTATTTTCTAACAAAGCACAAATGGAAGTATTAGCTAATAAGTCTAAGTTTTTTGTATCTTTTGTTGCATTAGAAATTTCTATTTGTGTCACTACATCATCGGTATTTACTAAAGTTTTAACCGAATAATTGTTGTATCCATATTCATATAAATCTTTTGTTTCAGAAAATCTGGTAGATGTGTTTTCAATTGTTTTTCCGCCTAAAATGACACATATTAATTCTAAATTATCTTTGTAACTGCAAGAAACTAAGCAATCTCCAGCTTGACTTGTATAACCAGTTTTACCACAAGTTAAATAGGGATAATAATTTTTATTATTTGGTAGAATAAGCTCATTTGTTGAAGCATATCTTCTGGTATCGTATTTATTGGTAGCAGGAATGGCACAAGAGGCATTACCAGATAGTTTTCTAAAAGTTTCATTTTTGATACAATATTTCATAATGGTAGCTAAGTCTTGGGCAGTGGTATAGTGATTTTCGTTATGCATGCCAAAAGTATTCGTGAAATGAGTGTGAGATAAGCCAAGCTCATGTATTTTTGTATTCATCATGGAAACAAAACTTTCGACAGAACCACCAACATATTCTGCCAATGCGTTAGCTGCATCATTGGCGGAATGAACAAGCAAAAGTTGTAATAGTTGCTCTATTGTTAATTGCTCACCAATTTGAAGAGAAGCAGAAGAATAACCGTCTGGTATGGACATGACAGTATCATAACTAATGGTTACGAGTTCATCTAAATGACAATTTTCTAGCGTAAGAATGGCTGTTACAATTTTAGTAGTACTAGCAGGATACATTTTTTCGTTTTCATTTTTAGAATATAAAATTTTTCCCGTCTTATTATCTATGAGAATAGCAGCTTGCGATTGTATAGCTGGTTTTTCAGAATAACCAAAGACAAAAGAGGTATGAGCCAAAAGGATGCATAATAATAGGACTAATTTTTTAAATTTTAATTTCATTTTTATTTCTCCCAATTAATTTATATTTATCATATCCTATTTTTCAAGAATTTTCAATAATATTAAGGAGGTTTTATATGTATAATTTTAATAAAAAACAAAAAGTTGTATTAGGGGTGTTAACAGCTATGGTAGTAGGCTTTATTTGTTATTATGTATATGCAAAAGAAGATGAGAGTAAAACACAATTGGAATTAGATGATAATTTGGAGATAGAAGAGGAAGAAAAGGAAAAAGAGGGATATAGTGATGATGTTATTTTAGTTCATGTGTCTGGTGCGGTAAATCAAGAGGGTGTCGTGGAACTGAAAGCAAATAGTAGGATTTCAGATGCAATTGATAAAGCGGGAGGAGTGACAGAGAATGCGTATACGAAAGATATTAATTTAGCTTATCAATTGGAAGATGGTATGAAAATATATATTCCAACCAAACAAGAGAAGGAAAATAACGATAAGGCAGAGGTATCTGATTTATCTAAGAATGAGACAGAGAGTTATGTGTCAAATTCAAGTGGCATTTCTACCAAACAAGAAAAATCAGAGGAAACAAAAGGTTCTAAAGTAAATATTAATACAGCTACACAAGCACAATTAGAGACTTTGCCAGGAATTGGACCTTCTACAGCGACTAAAATTCTTGCTTATAGGAAGGAAAAAGGTAAGTTTTCAAAGATAGAGGATATTAAAAAGGTAAGCGGTATAGGAGAGGCTAAGTTTGAAAAAATGAAAGAACATATTACAGTGAAATAATTTCGAATAAAGACAGAGGAAGGCTAATTTTGGGGACGGAGGAAAAAAACATGATTTGTTTATATTGGATTTTTTTACTAGTAATCTATATTATTTTTTACATCTTGTGTGTCGCAACCTTCCTGATTTAAAGTGTAGACGGTTGCTCCAATCGCACTCGCCAAAGGCTCGTTTGGTCGCTTACGCGATGTTGCAAAATAATATAGATTAATATTAAAATTACTCTGTTAGAATTTATCATGATTTTTTCCTCCGTCCCCAAAATCAGCCTTCCTTTGGAATCTGACTTGACAGGACAAGACATATGCAATAAAATGTATTAGAATAGCATGTGAATGGAGGAATAGAATTGTTATTAGAACTAAAAGATATATGTTTTGAAAGAGAAAATAGAAAAATTTTAGACCATATTAATCTAGCAATTGATTTAGGAAAATTTATTGCTATTACAGGTCCAAATGGTTCTGGTAAGTCAACTTTAGTAAAAATCATAATGGGAATTGAAAAACCAGATTCAGGAAAGGTTATCTTAGAAGGAAAGGATATTACAGAGTTAAGTATAGATGAGAGAGCTAATTTAGGAATTGGTTTTGCTTTTCAACAGCCTGTTAAATTTAAAGGAATTACCGTATATGATTTGTTAAAAATAGCGGCCAAAAAAGAGATGACAAAAATAGAGGCTTGTGAGATTCTATCAAAAGTGGGGCTATGTGCAAAAGAGTATGTAGACAGGGAAGTAAATGGTTCTTTATCAGGTGGAGAACTAAAAAGAATTGAAATTGCCACGGTTGCATTAAGACAAGCTAAGTTAACGATATTTGATGAACCAGAGGCAGGAATAGACTTGTGGAGTTTTACTAATTTGATTGATGTATTTGAAAAAATGGGAGAATTAATGAAAGGAACGATTCTTATTATTTCGCATCAAGAAAGAATATTAAATATAGCAGATGAAGTAATTTTGATGAAAAATGGTCGAATAGAGGAGATTGGACACAGTAAGGAGATATTAAGTAAGACATTTGCGAAAACAGAATGTTATAAGATGAAGAAATAAAAAGGAAAGGATTAAGAAGGGAGAAGACATGGGGAAAAATTTGGAACCAATAGATAAAGACCTTTTGAAGAAAATTTCTGATTTAGAAGGAACCTCAAAAGGTGCTTATAATATTAGAAAAAATGGTAAAGGCATAGAAAGAAAGGTAACAGATAATGTAGAAATTGTTACAAAGACGGACAAACCAGGCATTGATATTAAGGTAAAAGAGAATACCAAGTTTGAGTTGATTCATATACCAGTTATCATAACAGAAAGTGGCTTAAAGGATTTAGTATATAATGATTTTTACATTGGTAAAAATGCGAAAGTGATTATTGTGGCGGGTTGTGGTATTCACAATGACCATCACCAAGATTCTCAACATGATGGAATTCATCGTTTCTTTTTAGAAGAAGGAGCTAAGGTAAAATATATTGAGAAGCATTATGGAGAGGGAAAAGGAGAAGGAAAGAGAATTTTGAATCCAGTTACTGAGGTTTATTTGAAATCAGGTAGTAGTATGGAAATGGAGAGTAGTCAGATAAAAGGAGTCGATTCTACGATTAGGGAAACAAAAGGGGAATTGGAAAGCAATACTAATTTTGTAGTATCGGAGAAAATTATGACACATGGGAAACAATTTGCTAAAACGATTTTTGATGTTGCTTTAAATGGAGAAAATGCAAGTACACATGTTGTTTCTAGGTCAGTGGCGACAGATGATTCACAGCAATTTTTTATTTCTAAAATTTATGGCAATGATAAATGTTTTGCTCATAGTGAGTGTGATGCCATCATAAAAGACCAAGCTAAAGTGACTGCTACTCCAGAGATTACGGCTAATAGTGTTGAGGCTAATTTGATACATGAGGCAGCCATTCGGTAAAATAGCTGGGGAACAGATGATTAAGTTAATGACTCTTGGACTTTCTGAGAAAGAGGCAGAAGAAGAGATTATTAATGGCTTTTTGAGATAATAATTAGAAAAAATCATTATAACAATATCTGTTATAATGATTTTTCGTTTTCATTGTTTTCTTTAAAACGCTGATTATGCCATCTTAAATAGTGTGTTCTTTCACATTGAATTAATCGAATATCTACTTTTTGTCCCTCTAACATGCCATAATCTTTTGAATTTCTTGCTTCTTCATTTAAGTGTATTTCTCCTGTATAACTATCTATTGTCATATATTTTGCACTTTCAAATAATTTGTCATGATTAGGACATAATAATAAGCCATTATAGGAGTTAATAGCATCATAGGTATTATCACATAGAGCATAAGGTTTGATGTGACTAGCTATTAGAAACTTAGAAAAGGCAAAACCACAGATAGGGCAAACATGTTCATTATTTTCCAATAGTCCTTTTTTAAATTCTCGTTGTACTGCCTGATTTCTGGTTTTCATTTTATCTTCTATAAATTGCTTTTTCTCGAAATCATTGCTTATATTTGGTGCAACTTTACTATCAATAATTTCCAATTTTAGTTGTGCCAATTCACTTGCGACTGTTTCTTCTGGATAAATTTTATTTTTGTCATAGGAAATTTCAGAGAAGGTATAATCATGAAGCATATAAAGTACGTAATCTCTACAAAATTTAAGTAAATAGTCATTTTTCTTTTTTAAATCGATGGGTGTTCTAGTTCCTTCAACATTTAAAGAGATAGTATAGATTGTGATTTTCTTTTTTTTGTTTATATTTAACGTTCTAGCGAAATAGATACCATGATTGATGAATCCTAATGTGTTATTAGTATATTGTAGAAGTTGTTTTGACCAATTGGAATCTTTTTTTCCAATACTGATACTTTTTTTATAAAATTCATCATAGATTTCATTTACTATATTTCGGTTTATTTCCATTGTGTTTTGGGGTTCATACAACTTTTTAAATAAGTGTAAGATGTTATCGTTTTTCATGGTACAATAGGTTAGCAAATAGATGAATATGTAGGCATTTTCCGGATATTCACAAATATAATTTAATATCTTATTATTTAATATGATATAATTTTCACGGTCTATTTTTTTTATGATATTAGCAAATTCAAGCAAATTTAGGCTTTCGAAAAAGTAATTTACAGCTCCCTTTGTTCCTGGTCTTAAATTAAAAATATCTTCTACATATTCGATTGCTCTTTGTTTTTGTTCTTTTTTATTAAATTTATTTCCCGTTTTATTTTTTTGAATAAATTTTGCCATGAAGAATATGGTATCATATCCATAGGATTTATCAGACAAGTATCTTCCTGTTTCTTTTGAAAGTGATAAGGTATCAAAATAGGCAACCATTTCTTTTACTATTTTTTTATTTATTTTATCCATTATTTTTTACTCCTATATAATAAATTGAACTTGAGTCTATATTGATTGTGAATTTAGATTTATTTTTTACAATGCCATAATAATCCCTAAAATCTTGTGTGGCATACAAGCTTAAATCAATATTTTCTAGAATTTCGTTATCTTTGGGTAATAAAATCGCAATTGAGCCATTAGGAATGGTGTCTTTTGGTAAAAAGGTAGCTCGTGTATTATATGTAAAATTTGGCATAATAATAGAATTTGTATTTAGGTATTTGCTAGCATGAAAAGTTTTTATGTCATTGATGTATTTATCATAACCTTCAATATTTACAATTTCGCCATTATCCAATATGTTCTTGGATTTTAAAATTCTATACTTACCAGTTTCTTTTAAAAATTTATTTGTTATTTGTCTATCTCTGAAGAAGTCAAAAACATTTAGTTTTATTTTTTTTATGTAGTTATCAAACCATTTGTTTCTATATAATAGCCAGCATTTATCATGAATGATATAAAATTGTTTTTGTTGCAAACAGATTCCATTGACTTTGTCATCTATGATGGTATCTTTTTTGTAGCCTTCTTTGAAATGAATAGAAATGATTTCAACAAAGACATTTTTAAAGTATTTTACACCAAAATCATGAATGGCAACAATTGGTGTTTTTTCATATAGTTTTCTTAAATTAGAGTATTCTGCTGCCATTAAAAAGGTTTTTGGAATGATAATAATGATTTCTTTTGATAGGTCTTTTAGTTTTTTCATAAAAAATACATATATGTTAGCAACATTTGCTTCTTCAAATTTTTTTCTGTATTCTTGCAATTCTTTTTTTTCTGGCTTACAATAAGGAGGATTTGCTACTACTAAATCGTAGGTCTTATTAAATTCATGTTTTAAGAAATCGTCACAAATGTAATTTATTTTTACTCTATCGCCAAAGTTTAATAGAGGAAGTATCGTTTTTAGTTCTTTTAAGGCATTTTCGTCTGTATCCACTACATCTAGTTCTATTTTTTCGCATTTATCTAAAATAGAAATAACTTGTGGCAAAAAAGCTCCTAGTCCAACGGACGGTTCTAATATTTTTATTTCTTTTTGATTGGTTTCATAATATTTTATAGAGTTAAATACAACACTTTGTGGTGTGTAAAAAGAACCTGTTTTTTTCTTATCATTTAGCATTTCTTCGTATAAAAAGGATTGTATGTAAAAATTATTTTGGTAAGAATTTTTATTTTGTATATGTTGTTGTAAATCTTTCTTTTTGTAGGATTGAACAAAATATTCGAAGGCTAGCATAATGTCTATATTTTTGGCGATAGCGTTCATTATATTGGTAGGAACAGCCTCACCAATGCATCTTCTGATATTTAGTTCGTATTTTTTTAGAAACAGTTCTTTTTCTTCAATTTCGTCTATATTTTCTGGTACCCATTTAAAAGTATCAGGAATGGTCATTACTTTCATTAATTCTCTAATGCTTAATACTCGGTTATCAGATGGATGTATGGTGTCTTGACTGGCTAATAAGTCATTTCTTGTCGCTACACAGGCACAACATTTGTCCCAAAATAATCTTCTGAATTTATTTCCTAAATGCGCTGATTTTAAGGTTACACGTTCTCCTTTTATGATTTTATATGGTTTTTTGTCTTCTTCATTGTTAAAGGCTGTTTCTCCTTCTTTTAAGTCACTAATCCATTCTTCCATATATTCTGGATATTTTCTGGCAAAGTGGTAAATGTCGTTTTCATCAATTTCTCCATATCTTAGACTTTTTAAATTACCAATTGCTTGTCTAAGTGTAATTTCTTTTTGTTTCATAGGAAATAAATTTAAGGGTGAAATGTTTAGTAAGTCTTTTCTAGTTCCAATTACAATTGTTCGGGGTCTACTGGAAGGAACGCCATAGTCTTTAAAGTTTATTATTTTGTGGTGGATATTGTATTCATTTCCTAAGTTATGATAAATACTTTCAGAGATTTTTTTGTCTTGTCCATCAATGTCTGTACAAATTGTATTCATAAAGGCTCTGACGTTTTCCATCACAAAAATTTTGGGCTTTATGGCTTCTATTAATTTTATGGCTTCTACTACTAATGAATTTCTTTTTTGCTCGTCATTCTTTTTGTAGTTAGCAGTTGACATTCCTTGACAGGGAGGAGTGGCAACAACTAAGTCGATATCTTTTACTTTTTCTTTTGTTTTCCATCGTTTGATTTCATGGAATATTTTTTGTTTGGTTTCGTCTTTTGTTATATCTCCTGGTATATATCCTGATTCATATTTGCATTTGTTGTTGTTTTTTTGGATTTCTAATCTGTTTTCTAATAGTTCATTGGTTGCTATACATTCAAAGTTTTCCATCTTGAATCCGTAACATCCGACTCCTGCACTACTAAATAAACTAATATATGTCTTCCTATTCATGATATTCTCTCCTCTTTATATTTTATGATTTCTGTTACTGGACAGTTTAAGAAAGAACATAAACGCCCAATTATTTCTACTGATACAGGTTTGTCGTGTTTTAGTTTACTCATTGTTGCTGGCGAGATTCCTGTGTTTTTCATGATGTCTTTTTTCTTTATGTTTTTTGTGGCAACATAGGCTCTGAATGGCTCATAAGTAATCATGTTATCCTCCTTTTTTTTGTTTCGTAATTAATACTTCTTATTTATATAACAAAACTTCGCGTTTGTATATATTTTTTTCGTATTTTTATAAAATGTAATATTTTTGTAATATTTTTTTCTGATTTTCTCTTTTGCCGAATTGAGAAATTTAATGCGTTTGCTATTTTTGTGGTTATATTTTGGCTGATTTGGTATATAATAGATAAGAGATAATGCTTTTTGTCCCTGTTTTTTTGCTAAATTTTTAAAATCTATTGACAAAATGTGCTTGGAGGTTGTATAATAAGTATTGTCCAAATATCGCGGGGTGGAGCAGTTGGCAGCTCGTCGGGCTCATAACCCGAAGGTCGCAAGTTCGAGTCTTGCCTCCGCAACCAAGAAATTTCAAGCATTTGCTAATTTTAGCAAGTGTTTTTTTCTACCTTGAAAGGGGAGTGTATATAATTCTACAAAATGCTTGAAAATATTGGAAAATTTATTGAGAAAACGAGATTATTATGATAAAATAAATTAAAAATTTAAAATGATATGTATGAGTTAAAGTGCAATTTTTACATTTTAAAGTGCAAAAATTGCACTTTAAGTATTGATGTTATACCTTACAACTGATATAATATAGATGTAGGAGGTATTTCTAATGGATAAGAAAAAAGATTGGAATTTAGAATTATCAGAATATATT
>CAOJZE010000034.1 GCA_948466095.1 uncultured Clostridium sp. | reverse complement strand
AAATCCTTGACAAATTTTTCTAATAATCTATAATAATTCTGGTTAAAATAAATACGAATGAGGAGGAATTTTTATGTCTGAAAACACAAACCCAGAAGAACAAAAAGTTCAAAACATGATTAATGAACTAGTAGAAAAAGCCAAAATAGCATCGAAAGAATATTTACAGTTAGACCAAGAAACGGTAGATAATATCACAAAAGCTATGTCAATGGCGGGATTGGAACATCATATGGAGCTTGCTAAGTTAGCAGTAGAAGAAACAGGAAGAGGAATTTATGAAGATAAAATAACAAAGAATATGTTTGCTACAGAATATGTTTATCATAGTATTAAATATGAAAAAACAGTGGGAATTATTAATGAAAATGAAGAAGAAGACTATGTAGAAATCGCAGAACCAGTTGGTATTATTGCTGGTGTAACACCAGTTACCAATCCTACTTCTACCACTATGTTTAAATCGATTATAGCTGCCAAAACAAGAAATGTTATTATATTTGGTTTCCACCCATCTGCTCAAAAAAGTAGTAGTGAAGCAGCTAAAATTGTAAGAGACGCAGCGATAGCAGCAGGAGCTCCAGAGAATTGTATTTTATGGATTGAAGAACCAAGTGTATTAGCAACTAGATTGTTGATGAATCATCCAGAAGTCAATTTGATTTTAGCAACAGGTGGAACGGGAATGGTAAAAGCGGCGTATTCTTGTGGAAAACCAGCATTAGGAGTGGGACCAGGAAATGTGCCATGCTATATTCACAAAAGTGCGAAATTAAGAACATCTGTGAATGATTTGGTGTTATCCAAAGCTTTTGATAATGGAATGATATGTGCATCAGAACAAGCTGTTTTGGTGGATAAAGAAATTTATGAAGATTTTGAGAAATTGATGCGAGAAGCAGGTTGCTATTTTGTCAATGAAGAGGAAAAAGGAAAATTACAAAACAGTATGTTTGAATACAACGAAGAATATGGCTATAAATTAAAATCACATGTACCAGGACAATCTCCTTATGCGATAGCACAAGAAGCTGGATTTGAAGTGCCAGAAGAGACGAAAGTTCTAGTTGTATATGAAGAAGGAATTGGAAGAGATTATCCATTTTCAAAAGAAAAGTTAAGTCCCGTTCTAACGTATTATATTGTAGAAAATGAAGAAGAAGGAATTGATAAAGCAGAAAGATTACTAGAATTTGGAGGATTGGGTCACTCAGCCGTTATTCATTCTGAAGATAGAGAAATCAATTTGAAATTTTCAGAAAAAATGAAAGCAGGAAGAATTATTGTAAATTCTCCGTCTACGCATGGAGCAATTGGTGATATTTATAATACCAATATGCCATCTCTTACATTGGGATGTGGGTCATTTGGCGGAAATTCAACAACAGCCAATGTATCATCCGTTAATCTAATTAATATTAAAAGAGTTGCGAAAAGGAGAGTTAATATGCAATGGTTTAAAATTCCAGAAAAAATATATTTTGAAGCAGGTTCGATTCAATACCTAGAAAAAATGCCAGATATTGAAAGAGCGTTTATTGTTACAGATGAAGGCATGGTAAAATTGGGTTATGTAGATAAAATTTTGTATCATCTAAGAAAGAGACATCAATATGTGCATTCCGAGATATTTAGTGAAGTAGAATCAGACCCATCTTTTGATACTATTAAAAAAGGTGTAGAGGCAATGAAAGCATTTAAGCCAGATGTGATTATTGCGATTGGTGGAGGTAGTCCAATGGATGCGGCTAAAGGAATGTGGTTATTTTATGAACATCCAGATGCAGATGTAGAAGGGTTAAAACTAAAATTCATGGATATTAGGAAACGTACTTACAAATTTCCAAAATTAGGAACGAAATGTAAGATGGTGGCTATTCCAACGACATCAGGTACTGGTTCAGAAGTAACGTCATTTGCGGTTATAACAGATAAACAAAAAAATAAAAAATATCCATTGGCAGATTATGAATTAACACCAGATGTAGCAATTATAGACCCAGACTTAGTTATGAGTTTGCCAAAATCAGTAACAGCTGATACGGGAATGGATGTATTGACACATGCTATAGAGGCTTATGTATCAAACATGGCATCAGACTATACAGATGGGTTAGCAGAAAAAGCAGTAGAAATTGTCATGAAATATTTAGAGGCTGCTTATGATGATGGAACAAATCAACTAGCTAGAGAGAAAATGCATAATGCAAGTACTCTTGCAGGAATGGCGTTTACGAATGCCTTTTTAGGAATCAATCACTCTTTGGCACATAAAGTAGGGGCAGAGTTCCATTTACCACATGGTAGAATTAATGCTGTTATATTGCCATATGTGATTAAATATAATGCATCTAGACCAAGTAAGTTTGTGTCTTTCCCAAAATATGAATATTTTATAGCAGATGAAAAATATTATGAACTAGCTAAAAAGGTTGGTTTAAAGGCAGATAGCAAAGAAGAGGGAATTGCTAGTTTGATTCAAAAAGTACAAGAAATGAATGAACATTTAAATATTCCAAAGTCTTTGCAAGATGCTGGTGTAGAGGAACAAGAGTTTTTGGCAAAGGTGGATATGTTGGCTGATAGGGCTTTTGAAGACCAGTGTACAACAGCTAACCCAAGATTGCCTTTGGTGAGTGAGTTAAAGCAAATTTTATTGGATAGCTATTATGGAAACGAGATTTAGAAATGACTGATATTAAAAAGGAGGACTGTGTCCTTCTTTTTAATTTGTCTAGTGATTTTACAACTTACCATAAAAGTGATATAATAATAAATGATACAGTAGTAATGCAATATTTCCAACAGATAGTACAGTTGGAAAAGAAAGGAGCAATATGACGGAAAGAGAATTAAGAGATAAAGCAGAAGAAATTGCACAGTCGATGAAGGAAAGAGATTTAAAAGCTTGGTATGCAAAATATGAAGTAAGAAATCGTGCAATTCCTCCTATGTATCAGAAGAGACTCATCAAACTGATTGGAGAAAGACTCAATTAGTCTAAGGAAACCACCGGGGATGTATTTCCGGTGGAATTTCTTTTATTAAATCTAGTATTAAATTTTTTAAAACTCACAATTTTTTGGTGTTCTAGGGAAAGGAATCACATCACGAATATTTTGCATACCAGTCAAATACATAATAGCTCTCTCAAATCCCAAACCAAAACCAGCATGATTACAGCTACCATATTTTCGTAAATCTAAATACCAAGTATACTCTTCTAATGGCATATTTAATTCCTTCATACGATTTAATAATTTATCATAATCTTCCTCTCTTTGGCTACCGCCAATAATCTCTCCGATGCCAGGAACCAATAAGTCACTAGCAGCAACCGTTTTTCCATCTGGATTTTGTTTCATATAAAATGCTTTAATATTTTTTGGATAATCAGTTACAAAAACAGGTTTTTTGAAAATATTTTCACATAAATATCTTTCATGTTCTGTTTGTAAATCTACACCCCAGGAAACTTTATATTCGAATTCATTATTATGTTTTTCCAACTCCTTGATGGCATCGGTATAACTAATTCTTACAAAATCAGAACCAATCACATGATTTAATCTTTCTAATAAGCCAGTATCAATAAATTTATTAAAAAATTCCATTTCTTCTGGACAAGTATCTAGTACATATTGAAAAATATATTTAATCATTTCTTCTGCTAAATCCATATCGTCAGATAAGTCAGCAAAACAAAGTTCAGCTTCTACCATCCAAAATTCAGCGGCATGTTTTACCGTATTAGAATTTACAGCACGGAAAGTAGGTCCGAAAGTGTATACATTACAAAAACTTTGGGCAAAAGTTTCTGCATTTAATTGACCACTTACGGTTAAATGAGCCGGTTTTCCAAAAAAATCTTGAGAGAAATCAATGTCTCCTGCTTTGTTTTTTGGAATATCTTTCAAATTGAAAGAATTAACATTAAACATTTCGCCAGCACCTTCTGCATCGCTTCCTGTCAAAATAGGGGTGTTCACATAGACAAAGCCTTTTTCTTGGAAAAATTTATGAATGCTATAGGCTAAGGCACTTCTAACACGGAATACAGCATGAAAGGTATTTGCTCTAGGACGCAAATGCGCAATCGTTCTTAAATATTCAAAAGAGTGCTTTTTCTTTTGAAGGGGATAACTACTATCGGAAAAACTTTCTATTTCAATGTTAGTTGCTTGTATTTCAAAAGGCTGTTTGGCATTTTCTGTTAAAATAAATTTTCCGCTTACTTTCACAGATGAACTGATGGTTAATTTACAGATTTCTGCAAAGTTTTCTAAAGTGTCATGAAAAACAATTTGCACATTTTTGAAAAAAGTTCCATCATTTAATTCGATAAAGCCAAAGTTTTTGGAATCTCTTACTGTTTTTACCCAACCTTCTATGGTGATTTCTTGATTGACGAATTTGTCTGTATTTTTGTATAGATTTTTTACGGTTATATTTTTCATTTTTTTCCTCCCTATATTTAATATGAACACATTATATGATATTATGTGAGAATTTTCAAGTAATTGAAATTTTAAGTTTTATTATTTTTAAGATGATATTATAACTTTTAAATTTAAACACAAAAAAATTTGGATAAGAAGATAAAATTCACTTTTCACGAAAAGACTACATAATATATATAAATAAAAGTGAAAGGTGGTAGAAAAATGTCAGAGTACATAATCAAGGGAGGGAAAAAGGTAGAAGGAGAAATTGCCATTTCTGGTTCTAAAAATGCATCACTACCCATTATTGCTGCTAGTATATTAAATCAAGGAAAAACAACTTTATATAATGTCCCAAACATTCATGATACACAAATGATGTTCGAAATTTTGAAAAAATTAGGAGGAAAAGAAAAATAAAGTCATTATTGATACAAGTGGTATTTGCCAATATGAAATACCAGAGGATTTGATGAGACAAATGCGTTCTTCTGTTATATTTGTAGGGGCATTGGTAGGGAGATATGGAAAAGTTACTTTTTCTTATCCAGGAGGATGTGACATAGGAACAAGGCCAATCGACTTACATTTAAAAGCTTTTGAAAAATTAGGAATAAATATTAACAAAAACTATGGAAATATTACTTGTAGTTGTGATAAAATAGTAGGAGAAAAAATAGATTTAGATTTTCCAAGTGTAGGAGCAACGGAGAATGCTATATTGGCGGCATGTTTAGCCACAGGAAAAACCATTATAACCAATAGTGCAAGAGAGCCAGAAATAGTTGACTTACAAAATATGTTGAATAAAATGGGAGCAAAAGTAAAAGGTGCTGGTACAGATGTTATTGAAATTGAAGGAGTTAAGAAGCTAAAAGATGTTAGTTATAACATCATGCCAGATAGAATAGAGACAGGAACTTTTTTATGTATGGCAGCTATGACAGGAGGAAATATTAAAATAAAGGGAATTCATGCTAATCATATCACACCAGTCATTCATAAATTAGAAGAAACAGGCTGTAAGTTCAAGATTGAAAAAAATGATATAGAAATACAGGCTCCTAAAAGATTGAAGGCAGTTGATATTAAGACAATGCCGTATCCAGGATTTCCAACTGATATGCAATCCATATTTGCAACTGCTTTAACCACTGCGAAAGGAAGCTCTATGATTGTAGAAAATCTATTTGAAAATCGATATAAATATACGCAAGAATTAATTCGAATGGGAGCTAAAATAACAATAGAAGGAAAGACAGCTGTTATTAAAGGGGTAAGAAAATTATATGGCGCAAATGTAAAAGCAACCGATTTGCGAGGAGGAGCAGCATTAGTAATAGCAGGAATTACTGCTAAAGGAAACACTAAAATAGAGAACATAGAATACATTTTAAGAGGATATGATAAATTTGACCAAAAGTTAAGAAATTTAGGTGTTGATATAAAAATAGTTAATGAAAGTAGAATTTAGAAATATCACCTTACAAGCAATATATTGGTGTCGCAACCTACTAAATGAAAGTTGTGTAGGTTGCTCTAAGCACACTTATTCATAATTCATTTATAACTGGTGTAAGATAAAGATATTAAACTTAAATTAGTGGTGAAGGGGGAAAGTGGGAATGGCTAAAAAAGTAAAAGAAGCAAATATGAATTTATATTACATGAATCATGGACAAGCACAAAAAGGAAATAGAGAAGATGAGATAAAAAGAAAAAAAGCCAAAGAAAGAGAAAAAAGAATTAAACAAAATAAAGCAAGGAAAGAAGATGATTTTGACCTTAGCACAGAAGCAGTATTACAGATGACAAATAAAAATAAAATAAAAAAAGAAGAGGGATTAAAAAGGAGACAAATACAAGAAAGTAGGAGAATAAAAAGAAGAAAGAAAAAGATTAAATTTTTCATTAAGACGATTTTATTATTAGGTATTATAATAGGAGGAATTACATTTGCTATGATTTCACCAATTTTTAATATCAGAGATATACAAGTATCAAATAATGAACAAGTGAGTAGCGAAACAGTAATTAGTTTATCTGAATTAAAAATGGAAGAAAACATTTTTAGATTTAATAAATCTAAAGTAATCAATAAGATAAAAGAAAATGCTTATATTGAAAACGTAAAGATACATAGAAATTTAACTAGCACTGTACAGATTGAAGTACAAGAAAGAGAGCATTGCTATAGTGCAGATTTTTTAGGAAAGTATGCGTATATCGATAAGCAAGGATACATTTTAGAAATAGCAGAGGATAATAAACAAAAAGTAGTCCTTCAAGGTGTTCAAACACCAGAGGAGCAAATGACAGTAGGAAATCGTTTGAATAGTGAGGATTTAGAAAAATTAGAAGATATTATTAAAATTACAAATGCAGCAAAAGAATATGAATTAGACACAAAAATTACTAGTGTTGATATCAATGATAAGAATGCATATAGTATATCCATACAAGAAGAAGGGAAAAAAGCATATTTAGGAGATAATACGAATCTAAGTAATAAAATGTTATATGTGAATGCTATCATTAAGGAAGAAAAGGGAAAAGCAGGAGAAATATTTGTTAATGGAGATTTGAACAATAAATTTAGAGTTTATTTTAAAGAGAGTTTAAATGTATAGGAGGGAGAAAAGTAAATGAAAGATAAAAAGTACATCAGTATTGTTTTGGGGGGGATGTGTTTTGCTTTGACATTAGGAATATGCATACAATTAAAAACAGTAAAGGGTTCCAATTCAGTAGTAAGTCAAAATTATGAGGAAAATAACTTAAGAGCAGAAGTTTTAAGGTACAAGGAAAAGTATGATAATAAGTATAAGGAATTAGAGAAAGCAGAAAAACAGCTAGAAAAAGAGAGACAAAATTCAACTCAAAATAACAGTGATTTAGAGCAAAAAGAGGAGGCTATTAAATTAGGTAATAAAATGATTGGAATGACAGATGTAACAGGACCAGGTGTTATTGTTACATTAAGTGATAGTAAAAAAGATGCGAATTCGGTATTAAATGCAAATGAGTTAGTTGTCCATGATGCAGATGTATTAAGTGTTATTAATGAGTTAAAAAATGCAGGAGCAGAAGCGATTTCTATTAATGACCAAAGATTAGTGCCAACGAGTAGTATTGTATGTGGAGGGAATATTATTGAGATTAATGGAGAAAAAGTTGGTGCACCATTTGAAATAAAAGCGATAGGGCTTCCAGAACAATTGGCAGCATTGTCAAGACCAGGTGGGTATTTGGAATATTTAAAAAGGGATACGATAGGAGTAGATTTAAAGAAATCAAATAGTATCACTATACCCAAATATACAGGAGTTATCAGCTATAAATATGCACAACATTCAAAATAAGAAGGACGGAGGAAAGAAAAAGATATGAAAGAAGGAAAAATCACTATGGCAATTGCTGTTTGTATTGCTTGTTTTGCATTAGTTTTTGTCATGTCAATGCAATTCAAAATTGTAAATCAAACAGATATTACAGCTATTGAAAATATGAGAGAAACTGAGCTTCGAACAGAACTGGCTAATTGGAAGGCAAAATATGAAGAAACGGAAACAAAATATGAAGAAATAGAGGCAAAAATTGAGGAATACCAAAAAACAAAGCAATCCAATGAAGAAACAGGAAAAATAGTAGAGGAAGAGCTAGAACAAGTTAATATGACATTAGGAAAAACAGATGTAGAAGGAGAAGGAATAGAAATTACATTAAGAGAAACAGAAAACGAAGAAATTAGTAAAATTAGCGCAAATGATTTATTAGTTATGGTTAATTCCTTAAAGTTAGCAGGAGCAGAAGCGATTTCTATTAATGATGAGAGAATCATCAATATGTCAGATATTGTTACAATTAATGATACCTTTATTAAAGTAAATGGACAAAGGATTTTGACACCATATGTAATAAAAGCAATTGGAAACCAAACCTATTTGGAAAGTGCATTGCTTGGAAATGGAGGATATTTAGATGAATTAGAAAAAATAGGACATAATGTATCCATTGAGAAGATAAATAAGGTTAAAATAAGTCAATATAAAGATGAGATAAAAATAAAATATATGGAATAGGGGGAAGAAAGATGATAGCAATAGCGATTTTAATAGGATGTATATTGGGGGCTATACTTGGAATGAATGCACCTATGATTTCATACACATATTCAAGTTATTTAGCAATTGCCATTATAGCGGCATTGGATTCAGTATTTGGAGGGATAACCTCAGTTATCAAAAAGAATTTTGATTTAAAAATATTTATAACAGGTTTTTTCGGAAATGCTATATTATCCATTTTGTTAACTATTTTAGGACAAAAATTAAATGTAGATATTTATTTGGCAGCAATTGTAGTATTTGTAGGTAGAATGTTTACGAATTTAGGGATTATAAGAAGATATTACGTAGATAAATGGTCAAATCAGTTAAAAGAAAAAAAGGAAAAGCAAATCTAGAAATAGAAATTATTACAAAATTATTACAAAATTATTACAAAAATATAACAAAACCTATTGACATTTGTCTAAAAATGTAATATATATACACTTAGAAAAATTATACTGAAAATGGAGGAATTAACTTGGCAATCGGAGATATCATTGTAGGTATAGACATAGGAACAAGTAAGGTTGGCACCGTTGTAGGAGAAGTTAATAACTTTGGACAAATTGAAATCATATGTAATACCTCATATAAATGTAGTGGACTAAAGAAGGGGAAAATAATAAACGAAGAAGATATCAGTTTAAGTATAGCAAAAACGATAAAAAATGCCGAAGAAGAAACTAATTTAAAGATTAATTCAGCCTATGTAACAATTCCAGGAAAATACATAACCATTGTACAAAATAGCATAACAAAAGATGTGAAAGATAAATATGCAGGAATATCAATTAGAGATGTACAAAATGCCATTATGCAGGTAAAAGATATTGAGATTCCAGAAAATAAAACTTTGATTGATATTGTTCCAGATAAAATAACATTAGAAAATGGAACTGTTGTCACAGACCCAGTAGGTAATTTGAGTTCTAGTTTTACCATAAGTGCACAAGTAATTCTAGCCAATAAAGATTATGTAAGACAATTGAACAGTATATTTAAAAAAGCAGGATTAGAAATAGACGGAATTGTACCAATTACATTAGCGGAAAGAAATTTGATTTTAGATAAAAATGAATTACATGATAATGTAATGTTATTAGATATAGGAGCAGGAAATACAGATATTGGTGTTTTTGAAGGGTCTACTTTTATTTATACCAATTCGATACCATTAGGTGGAGATAATATCACCAATGATATTGCATTAGTACTAAATATTTCAGAAGAAGAAGCAGACAAATTAAAAAGGCAATATGGACTAGCTTTAAAATCTTTTATCGATAATGACAATGACATCATCTTAAATACTTCAAAAGATGATAATAAAAATAGGATTATTAAAAGTTCTGAACTAATTGAAATTATAGAGGCAAGAATTGAGGAAATATTTTCTATTATTAATAAAGACATAACCAATCAAAGAGTTAAACAAAAAATCAATAATGTTATTTTGACAGGACAAGGAATTATCAATATTAATAAAAGCGATGTAGCTGGAAAAATCAATTTGAACATTCCTGTTAAAATATCAACAGGAAGGGCTGTTAGTACCGTGAAACCAGCTTATCGAACGAGTTATGCATTAGTTAGATATGTGGCAGGAAGACCTTTTGCTAAAACAGTATCAAGTAGTATTGATACACAAAGTGAGATAAACTTTTTTAAAACCATAATGGAAAGAATAAAAGAATTTTTTTATTCATAAAAATTTAGTTATTAATTTTTAGTTAGCCGTTTGAGCGAAATAAATTAAGTCAGTTATTGAAGATTGCCATTGAAATGACTTATATGTTAGCTAGGATAACTGATAGAATATAAGAATAAAGAGGGAGGAAAAACTAAATGATGGATTACAATGACGAGAATAATATTACAATGATGGATGGCACAGCTACTATAAAGGTTATAGGTGTTGGAGGTGCTGGAAACAACGCTGTTAATAGAATGATTGATATGGGAATTAAAGGTGTTGATTTTATTGCTGTTAATACAGATAGACAAGCTTTACAAACATCCAAAGCAAGTACAAAAATACAAATAGGAGAAAAAATAACAAGAGGACTAGGTGCAGGAGCAAATCCTGACATTGGTGCTCAATCAGCAGAAGAAAGTAAGTCTGAAATATCAGAAATATTAAGAGGAGCAGACATGGTATTTGTTACAGCCGGAATGGGTGGAGGAACAGGTACAGGGGCAGCGCCAATTGTAGCTTCTACTGCAAAAGAAATGGGAATATTAACGATAGGAGTTGTTACTAAACCATTTACTTTTGAAGGAAAGAAAAGACTTTCACAAGCAGAAAGAGGAATTGAAAGTCTAAAAGGAAAAGTAGATACTTTAGTAGTTATACCAAATGATAAATTATTACAAATTATTGATAGAAAAACATCTATTATTGAAGCTTTTAAAATGGCAGATGATATATTAAGACAAGGTGTACAAGGAATTTCAGACTTGATTGCTATACCAGGATTAGTAAATTTAGACTTTGCTGATGTAAAGACAATTATGCTTAATCAAGGAATGGCACATATGGGTGTTGGAAAAGCATCAGGAGAAAATAGAGCAGAAGATGCCGCAAAAGAAGCTATCCAAAGTCCATTACTAGAAACATCAATTGAAGGAGCCAAAGGTGTTATTATCAATATTACTGGTGGTGAAGATTTAGGATTACATGAAGTTAATACAGCAGCTGAACTTGTTCAACGCAGTGTAGATCCAGAGGCTAATATTATATTTGGTACTGTAACAGACCCAAATATGTCAGATGAAATTCAAATTACGGTTATTGCCACAGGATTTGAAACAAATGGTGAACCAATTTCAAGTATTGGTGTAGAAAATATTGTATCAAAAACTTGGGAAAAGAAGATTAATTCTATACCAGCAAGTACAGATTCAAGTTCATCACAAAATGATTTAGATATACCTTCTTTCTTAAGAAAAAATAAAAATAAGAATATGTAATGAAAAATTGTCGTAATGGGACGTTTCCTTTGCGACAATTTTATTTTATCATGGCTATTGATTATTTTTTATATTCATTACTCGGCTTGTTGCAGACCAAAGAAAGTCTAATAGAAATCAATAGCAATAAATAAAATATAAGTTAAAATGTTAAAAAGAAAACGTCCCATTACGACATCAAAAAGAAATAATCGAAAAGTGTCGATTATTTCTTTTTTTCGCCAATAAGAAAAGACAGCTTTTTTAAAAAGAAGATACTATAATAGTCATGCAGGTGATAGCATGACTATTTATATTGATGTAGTGTTAATTGAAAATCTAATGATGAATTTTATTATTTTATTGGCAACTGGACTAATTTTAAAGGAGAGAATAAGTATAGTAAGGTTTTTATTAGCAAGTTTATTAGGGGCAATTTACGCAGTAATATCTTATTTATCCATTTTAGAGATGTATTCTAGTATGATTTTAAAAATAATATTATCCATTGTAATGATATATATAGCTTTTAATCCACAAACCATGAAAAAAATGTGGAAAGATACATTGCTATTCTATCTAACTTCTTTTGTATTTGGAGGCGCAGCATTTGCACTTATCTATATTGTAAAACCACAAGATATATTAATGAGAAACGGATTGTTTTTAGGCACTTATCCATTAAAAACAATTGTATTAGGAGCCATTATTGCTTTTATTATTATCATGACAGCATTTACAGTAGTGAAATCGAAAATCACAAAAAAAGATATGTTTTATGAAGTCGAAATTGAGCTAAATCATAAAAAAATAGAAACAACAGCCATGATAGATACAGGAAATTTACTGAAAGAGCCAATAACCAATACACCTGTCATTGTAGTAGAACATACACTTTTGTATGATTGTATACCAAAAGAAATTCTAAATCATTTAGATGAATTGTTAGGAGGTGAGTTTAACAACATACCAGAACCAATAAAAGAAGAATATATAGCCAAGCTAAAACTGATTCCGTTTTCTTCTTTAGGGAAACAAAATGGCATGTTAATAGGAATGAAAGCAGAAGCTATCAAAATAAAGGACATGGATAAAGAAGAAACAAAAGAGAATATTATAATAGGAATTTATAATAAGTCATTGACCAAAAGAGGAGAATACAGAGCTCTCATGGGAATTGATTTACTATAGGAACATGGAGAGGAGATGATTTTGGGGACGGAGGAAAAAATCATGGTAATTCAGTTTACATAGTGATTTTTTAATATTTGTATAAACATATCATGATTCTTTCCTCCGTCTCCAAAATCATCTTCTCTTGCCCTAAATATTTTGAAAGGAGTGAAATAAGAATGAATATTTTTGAGTTTGTAAAAAATGGAATTAATACGATTTGTGCTAAATATATTAATGAGAAGGATGAAATAGAATATTTACCGATATTCTACATTGCAGGAAGTCAAACACTTCCTCCGCCATTATCACCAGAAGAGGAGGCAGAATTAATTGAAAAATTAAGTCAAGAAGACAATTTAGCAGTTCGACAGAAATTAGTAGAAAGAAATCTAAGGTTAGTGGTTTATATTGCTAAGAAATTTGAAAATACAGGTATTGGAATAGAAGATTTAATATCGATTGGTACCATTGGCTTAATGAAGGGTGTTAATACTTTTAATTCAGATAAAAAGATTAAATTAGCTACTTATGCTTCTAGATGTATTGAAAATGAAATACTGATGTATTTAAGAAAAAATAATAAAATAAAAGGAGAAGTTTCTATTGATGAACCATTAAATAAGGATGGAGATGGGAATGAATTGTTACTTTCCGATATTTTAGGAACCGAACCAGATATTACCTCAAGAAATTTAGAAGATGAAGTAGATAAGTCACTTTTACGTGCTTCTATTAGCAAACTAAATGATAGAGAAAAAAATATTATGGAAATGCGATTTGGGTTCCAAACTGGAAAAGAAAAGACACAAAAAGAAGTGGCGGATGAATTGCGGTATCTCACAAAGTTACATATCAAGATTAGAAAAGAAAATTATTGGCAAAATGAAAAAGGAAATTGCGAGTAAAATAGGATGAATAGAAATCTATGCTTACGCATGACTTTCCTAGAGTATAAAAAAACCAAATTTGGAAATACTTAAAATAAGTAAATTCAAAGGAGGTTTTTCTTTTGTTAAACAACAAAGTAGAGATATGTGGAGTCAATACATCAAAGTTACCAGTATTAAGTAGAGAAGAAAAAGAAGAACTATTTATAAAAATAAAAGCAGGAGATGAAGAAGCAAGAAATATATTTATTCATGGAAATTTAAGATTAGTATTAAGTGTGATACAAAGATTTTATGGAAGAGGAGAATCAGCAGATGATTTATTTCAAGTAGGATGTGTGGGATTAATCAAAGCAATTGATAATTTTGATTTGAGCCAAAATGTACAATTTAGTACCTATGCTGTACCAATGATAATAGGAGAGGTAAAAAGATACTTAAGAGATAACAATAGCATAAGAGTGAGTAGGTCAGTAAGGGATTTAGCTTATAAAGCCATTCAATTTAAAGAAAGATATACAAAAGAACATGGCAGAGAGCCTAAAATAGATGAGATAGCAAAAGAATTAGGAGTGGAAAAAGAGGATATTTCCTTTAGTTTTGACGCCATTCAGGACCCAGTTTCTTTACAAGAACCAGTTTATAATGATGGTTCAGAAAGTATTTATATTATGGATCAAGTAAAAGATAGTAAAAATACAGATGAAATGTGGACAGAGAGAATGGCAATTGAAGGAGCTTTACAAAAATTAAATGAAAAGGAAAGAATGATTGTAGTAAAAAGGTTTTTTGATGGGAGAACACAAATGGAAGTTGCAGATGAAATTGGAATTTCTCAGGCTCAAGTTTCTAGATTGGAGAAAAGTGCCATTACCAATATTAAGAGATTTTATAAATGATGTTATTTGTAGAGTAAAGGAGCATATGAAAATATCCTCTTTTAAAAAGTAAAAAATATCCTAAAAATAATATGAATTATATGTAATTTGTGAAATAAAATAAGTAAAAATAGTTAGGAGATGTATTTTAATGGATGATATTGTAAATATATTTAAACCAAGTGAAAGTGAAAAGCATGGAATAAACTTGATAAGAGAAAAAGACATAAATATTTTATCAGTAGGAATTAGTACAGCAGGTTCGGCAGAAATAGAAATGACTAAGAAAAATCCTAGTAGCCATATTGTAGCAACTACCATAGATGAAGAAGGTTTAGAATTTACTAGAAATATAATACAACAATATGGATTAGAAAGTAGAATAGAATTAAAAATAGAAGATGTATCTACAAAATTACCATACAGTAATGAACATTTTGATTTTATATATGCGAGATTAGTATTGCATTATTTAGATAATCAAAGATTAAAACAGACTTTAAAAGAAATAAAAAGAATATTAAAAAAGGATGGATTATTTTATATAGTAGTAAGAAGTAGAAATGAATGGGAGGCGAAATTAGAAGGAACAACTTATGATGAAATAACAGGGGTAACAAGATATCCAGATTATAAGACATTAGGAACAAATAATGTGAAATATATTTCTAGGAGATTACATACAGTAGATTCTTTACAATCTTTTTTAGAAGCACAACAATTCAAAGTAAAATATATAAAAGAATATGAAGTACAATTATATCATGTTTATATTAGAAGTGTGAAAGTAATATTTCCTAATAAAATAATAGAATGTTTATGTGGAAGATAATAGGAAATGGAGAAATTATATGAACTATATTATAAGAGAAGGAAAAAATAAAGATATTGAAGCGGTATGGAATATGGGAAACAATGTATCAGAATTCAAAACAACAGAAAATGTTGTAATCTTTTGGCCGAAAGAGATATTAAAAAATTGCATAGACAAAGAAGATATTTTATTCTACAACATAGAATAAAATATCTTCTTTGTCTATGCAATATTTT
>CAOJZE010000033.1 GCA_948466095.1 uncultured Clostridium sp. | reverse complement strand
AACGGGATTTAGGGACGTTCCTTAAAATCCCTAAAAAGGGGATTTTAAGGAACGTCCCTAAATCCCATTAAAGGAGGAAATGATGAGTTTTATTAATGAGAATTTTTTGGAATTACAAGATAGTTATTTATTTTCAAATATAGCTAAAAAAGTAGCTAAATTCACAGAAGAAAATCCAGATAAAAAAATAATAAAATTAGGAATTGGTGATGTTACCAAACCAATTGTACCAGCTTGTTTAGAGGCAATGCACAAAGCAGTAGATGAGATAGGAACACCAGAAGGATTCAAAGGGTATGGACCAGAACAGGGGTATGAATTTTTAAGAAAAGCAATTGTAGAAAATGACTATAAAGATAGAGGAGTGGAGATTGCAGAAGATGAGATTTTTGTATCAGATGGAGCAAAATGTGACTGCGGTAATATCGTAGATATTTTTGCACAAGGCAATAAAGTTGCCATTACTGACCCAGTTTATCCAGTTTATTTAGATACCAATATTATGTCTGGAAGAAATATTACCTATCTACCAGTAACAGCAGAAAATAATTTTACACCAGAATTACCAAAGGAAAAAGTGGATATGATTTATTTATGTTTTCCGAACAATCCAACGGGAACTGTATTAAACAAGGAAGAATTAAAAAAATGGGTTAATTATGCGAAAGAAAATCAATCCATTATTTTATACGATGCTGCCTATGAAGCTTTTATCACAGAGGAAAATGTGCCACATACTATTTATGAAATAGAAGGAGCGCAAGAGGTTGCTATTGAATTTAAAAGTTTTTCTAAGACAGCAGGATTTACAGGTGTTAGATGTGCTTATGTTGTGGTTCCAAAAGCATTAAAAGGTTATACCCAAAAGGGAGAAGCCATTAGTCTAAATCAATTATGGAATCGCAGAACTTGTACAAAATTTAATGGGGTATCTTATGTGGTGCAAAGAGCAGCAGAGGCAACTTATTCAGAAAACGGAAAAAAGCAGATTAAAGAAAATATTCAGGCTTATTTAGAAAATGCAAAAATTATTAAGAATGGCTTGGAGGAAGCAGGATTTACGGCTTATGGAGGTGTTAATTCTCCTTACATTTGGTTAAAAGTACCACAAGGTATGACGTCTTGGGAGTTTTTTGATAAACTTTTGGAAGAAGCTAATATAGTGGGAACACCAGGAAGCGGATTTGGAATACATGGAGAAGGTTATTTTAGATTGACAGCTTTTGGTACAAAAGAAAATTCAATCGAAGCAATGGAAAGAATAAAAAATTGGAGATAAAGACTTAATTAGAATTTATAAACAAAAGCGAACCAAATAAAATAACTTTTCTTTGGTTCACTTTTATTTATAAAGCAGATGTAAAAATTAAATTCTATTGTAATTCGTTTAAGTGTTCATTTTCTTTAGAGTTATATTCATTGTTTTTTGATTCTTGTACCATATTAGAATAAATTGCTAATAAGTTAATAATCTTTCCAGATTGTTCTTTAGTTTTTTCAGGGTTGTATCTTAGATTATTTAATTGCTCTGAAAGTTTTGGGTTGTTTAGTATTTCTTGCCTTAAGCTATTTTTATCTTGTAAAGATAAAGTAGTAGTAATATCTCTTAAAAATTTATCATTTTCATATATTTGAATTCCTTTATTTAAGACATCGTGACCTAATGCTTCCTGAATATAAAATAATTTCTCATTTATTTTGTTTTCAGCATCTGGTATAATGTCATGTGTATAGGATAAAAAAGTCTGTAAATCAATTATATTTTCATAGGCATCTATTTTACTAGTTATTGATTTTCCTAATATTTGTTCTAATTCTTTTTGCTTAAGTATTTCTATAGGATTTTTTATTGTATCTTTAGGAATTTCATATTGTTTTAATGTATTAGACCTTTTTATAGTATTCTCAGTAATAGGTAAAGATTTTATTTTATTTTTTTTGTTATATCTTTCTGCTAATAATTCATTAATAATACCTTGTTTGTCAACTGGGATACGGTCATCATGTTCTAATGCCTGTCTTTTGTCTTCTAACTTTTCTTGTTGTCTTACTCTTGATCTAAATCTAATCTTATCTATAAAGCTTAGCTTATCATAGCCTTCCATAAAAACACTCCTTAATATATCAATATAATTAATATAATTGTTATGAAAATGTAATATTTTAAGATTATATTGTTAATGTATAAATCAAAAATAATAGAACAAAATTTTGCAAACACTATTGACTTTTAGAATTAATATTTATATAATTACAGGGATAATAAAAAAATGTAGTTGCCACCTATGCGTAAAAGGAGGTGGTGTATATGGTAGGAAGAAGTCAATTAATGGAGGGATAAAGATGAAAGAACAATTTTTAGAATTATTAAAAACAGTAAAAAGAGAAGGAATAGAAGAACTAATCAGTTTTTTAGAAAAATCAGATTTCTTTGTAGCACCAGCTAGTACTAGATTTCATGGTGACCATGAAGGAGGATTGGTAGAACACAGTTTAAAAGTATATGAAATTTTAAAACATAAAGTAGAAAATTGTGTAATGCCAATTGACATACCAGAAGAATCTATTATTATCATTGGTTTGTTGCATGATATTTGTAAAACAAATTTTTATAAAGTGGATTATAGAAATGCGAAAAATGCATTAGGAGTATGGGAGAAAGTACCATATTATACAGTAGATGACACCATACCATATGGACATGGAGAAAAATCAGTTATGATGATAACTGAATATATGAAATTAACGCCAGAAGAAAAATATTCGATTCGTTGGCATATGGGGTATACAGAACCAAAAGAAAATTACAATGCAATTGGAAGTAGCTATAAGAAATATCCGATTGCTTTATTAACACACGAAGCAGATTTAGAAGCAACGTATTTATATGATGTATAAATTTTAAAAAATAAGAAAATACTATGACTTAATAAGTAAATATTTATATAATAATTCCAGAAAGTAAGATAAGCAGAATGTGGTTGCCATCCCCTAAATAGAATAGGAGGTGGTGTGTATGATAGAAACAGCGATATTACTACAAATTATAAAATTACTATTTGTTTCACTTATAATAGAAACTATTATCACATTTGCCTTAATAAGTGTACTTGTACATATATTAAGCAAATAACGTAAAACACATCTCTGCGTGCTGGTTAGAGATGTATCTACATAGTATAATCGGCAACCACATTTTGTGGTTCTTACTTTTCTACTTAATTATAAAACATTTTATTTTATTTGTCAACGATTTTGTAAAAATTAATTAGGAAGGAAATGAGACCATGTTAGCATATATCAAAGGAACGATAGAAATGAAAATGACAGGGTACGTTGTAATTGACGTAGGAGGATTAGGGTACAAGGTATTTATGTCAGAGGTAGGAATTGAAAAACTAGGAAATATAGGAGAAACAGTAAAAGTACACACTTATTATAAAGTAAGAGAAGATGACATCAGTATTTTTGGTTTTAATACATTAGAAGAACTAAAAATGTTTGAATTACTAATCAGTGTAAGTGGTGTGGGTGCCAAAACAGCACTAACGATGTTAGCTGTCTGTGAACCCTCTGAATTTGCACTAGCTGTCATTTCGGAAGATGTCAAAACATTAACCCAGATACCAGGAATTGGAGCGAAATCCGCACAAAGAATCATTTTAGAACTAAAAGATAAAATAACAAAAGAACAACAAATTGAGAAAATAAATGCACAAGTAAATAGCGACGCAAAGAAGAAAACAGAAGCAGAGGATAAACTACAAGTAGCAATTGATAATAATAACAAAATAGCAGAAGCTATGGCAGCCCTTCAAGTATTAGGATACAATAAAAAGGAAATTGAAAAAGCATTTGCTAAATTAGATAAAAATGAATTATCGACAGAAGAATTAATCAAAAAAGGATTAAATCTTTTAGGCTTGTAATTGTCGGTATTACTTATCTGTAAGCTCGTTTCATGCTTGCACAGATAAGGGTATCCCCAAAATCATGAAAGGAGACCAACTATGAACAGTAATGAACCACTCGCTTACCGAATGAGACCAAAAACCCTTGAAGAATATGTAGGACAAGAACATGTGATAGGAAAAGACAAGATATTATATCGAACCATAAAAGCAGATAGGTTATCTAGTATTATTTTGTTTGGTCCTCCTGGATGTGGAAAAACATCATTAGCAAGAGTTATCAGTGAAACGACTAAATATAAATTTTATAAAATGAATGCGGTAACTTCAGGAGTAGCAGACATCAAAAAAGTAGTAGAAGAAACCAAAAATTTCATGTTAAATCCTACAGGAAAAAGTATTTTATTTATTGATGAGATTCATAGATTTAACAAATTACAACAAGATGCTTTGCTTCCTTTTGTAGAAAATGGAACGGTTATTTTAATTGGAGCAACCACAGAAAATCCTTATTTTGAAGTAAATAAAGCGTTAATTTCAAGGTCAATGGTCATTAAATTGGAGCCATTAACAGAACAGCATATTTATCAAGTATTAAAAAATGCACTAGAAAGAAAAGACGGATTAGGAGAATACAACATTAAAATAGAAGATGAAACCTTACAGAAAATAGCAGCCATTAGCAATGGAGATGTAAGAACAGCTTTGAATGGATTGGAAGTGGCTACTTTAACAACACCAATACGGAGAAGATGGTTGGATACATTTAACAGATGAAGTAATCAAAAACAGTATTCAGAACAGAAAAGCTATTTTTGATAAAAATGGAGAGGAACATTATGATAATATCAGCGCTTTTATCAAATCGATGAGAGGCTCTGACCCAGATGCTACGATATTTTATTTAGCAAGGGCATTGAATGGAGGAGAAGACCCATTATTTTTAGCGAGGAGAATTGTAATATGTGCTTCAGAAGATGTGGGAATGGCAAATCCAAATGCTTTAGTTGTAGCTAATTCAGCCATGCAAGCGATTCATATGATAGGCATGCCAGAGGCAAGAATTTTATTATCAGAAGCAGCTGTATATGTGGCAACGTCTAAAAAGTCAAATGCTACTTATTTGGGAATTAATCAAGCATTAGAAGATGTGGCAACAAAAGATACAGGCGAAATTCCAATGCATATTCGAAATGCACCAATCGAAAAAATGAAAGAATTAGGATATAGTGAAGGATATTTGTATCCACATGATTTTCCAGGACATGAAGTAGAACAACAATACTTGCCAGATAAAATGCTAGGAACAAAATACTATAATCCAGAATAAAATAAAGAAAAATGGAAAACCTACTAAAAAGTAGGTTTTTATTATGATAAAAAAAGTGATAATTGGATTGTTGGCGGGAATTGTAAGTGGTCTATTTTCAACAGGTGGAGGTATGATATTAGTGCCAGCCTTTATTCACCTATTAGAGGTTAATGATACAAAAGCAAGAGGGACTTCTGTTTTTTGTATTTTACCAATGGTAATAACGAGTAGTTTTTTCTATTATAAAGGAAATTTTATTGACTGGAAAGTGGCTATTTTATGTGCCATAGGAGGTGCCATAGGGGGATATATTGGTGCTAAGTTACTAAAAAAATTACCAGAAAAAGTATTAAAGATAGTTTTTACTATTTTTTTAATTTATGTGTCGTATAAAATGATAACTTAATTTTGGAGGAAAAATGTCAGAAATATTGATAGGTCTAGTATCAGGAATTGTAAGTGGAACAGGAATGGGAGGAGGAACCATCTTAATCTTTCTCCTTTCTTTTTTGATGGGAATAGAACAACATGTCGCACAAGCAACTAATTTGATTTTTTTTATTCCCACTTCGATTGTAGCAATTATCGTAAATTTAAAAAATAAAAATATTGATACCAAATTAGCTATTTTTATATCTATATTTGGCATTTTGGGTGCCATTATAGGAGCTAATATATCAATTCATACAGATGTACAAATTTTAAAGAAATGTTTTGGGGGCTTTCTAGCAATTGTAGCGATTCATGAAATATATTCCATTTTAAAATTATATAAAAAACAGTATAAAAATAACAAAAAAGAGAAAAAATAAAAATATAAAAAATATCGTGTTGAAAAATATTTTAATAGCAACTGTTGGAGGTGAATAAAATGAAATTTGTTAAAGGTGTTATGATTGGCGGATTGATTACAACTGGATTAATGATGATGTATGCGGAATCTGATGTGATGAATAAGAAAAAATTAATGAAAAAAGGAAAACAATTTGCCAAGAAAATGGGTATGATGTAGAAAGTAAAGATTGCCAAAAGGGTTTTCCCTTTTGGCAATTTTTCGAAATTTGGTAGAATTTAATTACTTACATTCATGTTTTTCGCAACATTCTTCTTCGTGTTCATGTTTTTCACATTTATCACATTTGTCACAGTCATCAATAAAACAATCACATTTATCACATTTGTCGCCTTTTAAGCATTTTCCTTCATGATGACATTTAGCACAAATTTTGATTTTTTTAGTATCATTTACCCAGATTTGAAGAGCGTATTCTTTACCAGGACAAAGAGGTCCAAATACAAATTCTCCTTCTTTATCTGTGAAAGTGTGACCGATTGGTCTTCTTTCTTCTTTACCATGTTCGCAAACAACTTCCACTAATTTAACAACAGCATTACATACTGGTTCTTTAAAACAATTTTTTACAACTCCATAAATAACGTCACGATTGTCTTCTGGTAAAGTTATATCTAAATCAAATTGTTTTCCTCCTGAAATTACGCCATCAACGTCTAGAACTGGACAAAAAGGCTTTTTATTATCCATTTCCATTTTTATCATTCCTTTCTTTCTTGTAACTTTTAAGTTACTTTATATATCATATGAAGAAAAATGTAGAAAGTTGAAAGAATTTGTCTAGTAAATTAGAAAAAAATTGGTTACCAAAAACCAATTTTCTAAAATAAAATATTAATATCTATGTAAATAATTTATTAATTCATCATATACAGCTTTTCTTTCCACTATTATATTTTTATCATGCATGTCCATTAATTCATTGATAGAAACCAATTTAATAGCTTGTACTTCTGATTCTTGCATTTTAATTTTGTTGATATCAAGGTCTTCTTTTCTAAGGATAAAGAAATCATAAAATTGATTTTCAATAAAATGATTCGAGAATTTTTGCTGGGTGCGATAAGAGAACATATAGCGAAATGATTTAATATCAACATGATATCCTAAACTAATGCTAATTTCTTCATTGATTTCTCTTGCTGCTGCTGATAAGGCATCTTGTCCTGTTGAAATATGTCCAGCTACAGAAATGTCCCACATACCAGCATTTTTATCTTTTTGTTCTGCCCTTTGTTGTAAGAGAATTTCATTTTTATCATTAATAATGGCAACAACTATCGATCTATGCCATAACCCTTTTTTATGAATTTCTTCTCTTGGTAAAATTTCTCCTGTTTTTATTCCATTTTCATCTAAAACATCAATTAATTCTTTACTCATAAAATAACTCACTCCTTTGTATAGTTTGTATCTGTTATATTTCTTTGATATTTCTCTAAATATCGATAAGCTGTTTCTAAGTATTTGTTTACTTTATCCATAGAGAAATCTCTACCTTCTTCGTAATATCTCATAATATTATCAATTTGAAGCTTTAAATCGGTTAAATCACCATTATCAATCATTACATGATTGAACTCTAACCCTTGATTATAATAAAGTTCATCAGCTTGGTCATATTTCTCTAAACGATTTTTTACATATTCATCTTCTAAATGGTCTTTTTGCTGTAAGATATATTCTTCTTTAGATAGACCATGTATGTATATGGTAACTAATTCATTCGGAAATTCTTCTTTTAATTTCTTGATAGCCTCTGCATTACTAACAACAAGACTAGATGAAATACCATCTTCTATTCTTTCATGTAATTCTTGCATATTAATGCCATAAGTATTGCCATAGTTGATATAGGTTAAATCACAAGAATCCATATCAAATAGTTTATCTCCAAGACAAATCATTTCTTCACCATCATCGTCTTTTCTGGCTCTAGTAGTATGTTTTGGCATAATAATAGAATGTAGGATACCTTGAACTCTTATGGTTTCTAATGCTTTATCTTTTCCGGAACCAGGATTTCCGATAAAAATATATATTTTTGGATTACTTCCTTGTTTGACTGATTTTTCTGTTTGTACTCTTTTTGCGTTTCTAGTTGTCAAGTCTTGTAATATTTGTGAAAGCCTTTGGGTATCATTATCTGTATTTAATAGGGTGTAATCGTATAAAGAAATATTATTGGTATATCTATCAAAATCTTTAATTGCTTTTTGGTATCTTTTTTCTGCACTTTCAGGAGTATCTCCACGCTGTTTGGCAATTTGCATAAAAATATCTTTATTTTTAGGATTCGCTCTATGTACATAGCAACAAAGACAATTTTCTTTATATGAATTTTTTAAATCACGTATAACTGCAATATCATTTATAATAACAATTACATTTCTTCCATTTTCAAGGTAATGGTCAAATTCATCCTTTGAAAAACCATAATAATTATTGTAATTCACATAACATAAAGGTAATCTTAAATTTAGGAAGGCTTGTTTTTTTGTCTTTTCATCTGCCTCGTTGTATTTTCCTATAACTGGCTGAATCCCTATAGGTTTTCCCATATCGATTGCTTTTTTTTCTTCATTTCTTAAATCTCTGGTTATATATTTGTTAATATAAGTGTAATTGTAACGATTGACTAAGATATCACCAATTAAACTTTTTCCAGCACCAGATATTCCGGATAAAATAATTAATTTTCCAGATGCTTTTTTATGATTTGCTTGTTTAGTTAGATTTCTTTTAAAGGCTAAAGATTGCGGATTCATTTCTTCACCTCATAAACAATGTTATGTCTATATTATCACATATAATAGATTATGTCAAACAAAAAATAACCAATATGAATTGATAGGGGAGTATTGTGCATGGTAACAAAAGATAAATTAGAGAAAACTATAACAGTAGGATTTTTAGACAAAAAGATAAAACAAAATTTAGAATTATATAAAGCAACTTTTGATATCGTTTTGACAGAAAATGCGAGTTTTAAAGAAATAGAAGATGTAATTTAGTAATAAACAGTATAATTTATTATAAAATGTTTGAAATAGCAATTACTTTTTTCAATTTTATGATATAATAGTCACAAGATTAGATAGACAACAGAAAGTTCAATAAAATTAATTTAATTCAAGAGAAAGGAAAAAAGAATGATATTAGATAAAATCAATGAATTAAAAGATTTAAAAACACTATCATTACCAGAAATGGAAGAATTGGCAGAAGAAATAAGAAAAGCTATTTTAAATAGAGTAAGCAAAATAGGAGGACATGTGGGACCAAACTTAGGAATCGTAGAAGCGACGATTGCCATGCATTATGTATTTAACTCTCCCATTGATAAGATAGTATTTGATGTATCACATCAATGTTACCCACATAAAATCCTTACAGGAAGAAAAAATGGATTTTTAAACCAAGAGGAATTTCATAAAGTTTCAGGCTACACCAATCCAGCTGAAAGTGAACACGATATTTTTACAGTAGGACACACCTCAACTTCTGTTAGTTTAGCATGTGGTTTAGCAAAAGCAAGGAACTTAAAAAATGAAACAGGAAATATAATAGCATTGATAGGAGATGGTTCGCTTTCAGGAGGAGAAGCCTTTGAAGGATTGGACAATGCAGCAGAATTAAATAGCAATTTTATTGTGATTATAAATGATAATGATATGAGCATAGCTCCTAATTATGGAGGAATCTATAAAAATTTAAAACTACTAAGAGATACAGATGGAAAAGCCGAATGTAATTTATTTAAAGCCTTAGGATTTGATTATTGTTATGTTAAAAATGGAAATAATTTACAAGAATTAATACAAGTTTTTGAAAAAGTAAAAGATATCGATCATCCAATTGTAGTACATATAAGAACGTTAAAAGGAAAAGGTTTAGACTATGCAGAGACAAACAAAGAAGCTTGGCATTGGAGCATTCCTTTTGAACTAGAAAGTGGTAATAAAAAAATTGATAGTAATATTAATAGTCAAACTTATCAAGAAATAACCACTAAATATTTAGTAAAGAAGGCAAAAGAAGATAAAAAAGTGATGGTTATAACACCAGCTATACCAGGAATCTGTGGTTTTACTCCTGAAGTTAGAAAAGAACTTGGTACACAATTTATTGATGTAGGGATTGCAGAAGAACATGCCATTGCCTATGCTTCTGGATTAGCAAAGAATGGAGCAAAACCTGTTATTGCAATGAGTAGTTCTTTTATGCAAAGAACCTATGACCAATTGTCACAAGATTTAGCGATGAATAATAGTGGAGCTGTCATTTTAGTTTATCGAAATGGAATTTCTGGTACAGACATGACACATCTTGGAGGATTTGACATTCCACTAATCAGCAATATACCAAATCTTATTTATCTGGCACCAACATGTGAAGAAGAATACTTGTCTATGCTAGAATGGGGAATCGAGCAAAATGAGAAATCAGTTATTATTCGTGTACCAAATGATATGGTAATAAAAAGAAATATAGAAGTTCAAAAAGATTATTCTAATATCAATGAATATAAAGTAGAAGAACAAGGAGAAAAAGTTGCTATTATAGCACTTGGCAATTTCTATTCATTAGGAAGCAAGGTAAAACAAAAACTAAAAGAAAACTTAAATATAAGTGCAACACTAATCAATCCAAGATATATAACAGGAATAGATACAAAGGTGTTGGAAAACTTAAAGAAAGAACATGAATTAGTTGTTACTCTTGAAGATGGAGTTTTAGATGGAGGATTCGGCGAAAAAATAGCAAGATTTTATAGTAGTTCTGATATGAAAGTTTTAAATTTTGGAGCCAAGAAGGAATTTACAGATCGAGTTCCATTACAAGAATTATATCAGAGATACCATCTAACAGAGGATTTGATTGTTTCTGATATTATAAATATGATAAAAGAATAAGGAGGAGATTTTATGGAGCCAATTATTGTGGAAAAAGACAAGACAGAATTAAGAAAATTAGGGGAAGGTTGTACATGCAAGATATTATTTGATAGTTTAAATGGAGCTGATAATTTTAGTATTGGTACAGTAATCATTGAACCGAAACAAAGAACAGGAGAACATACAAGGGATGTTGAGGAATTAATTTTTGCATTAAAAGGTGAAACCTATGTAATTACAGAAGAAAAGGAATATAGACTAAAAGAAGGAGATAGTATTTTAATTCCGAAAGGAATCAAACATTATCATGCTAATAAGAGTAATGAGACAATAGAACAAATATATCTTTTTGCACCACAGGGACCAGAAAAACCACTAAGAGATTTAGAAATAATAAAATAAGGGGGAATACAAATTGATAAAACATGTAGTATTGTATAAATTTAAGGACACAATTTCTCAAGATACGATAAATGATATAATAGAGAAATTTAATAATTGTAGAAGTCTGGAAGGTATTATTGATATACAATTTGGAGATAATTGTAGTTTAAAAAAACATCTTGATCATGGATTTAATTATGGATTATTTATGACTTTTGAAAATGCAGAAATTGTAAAGAAATATAATGAATTAGAAAATCATAAAAAAGCACAAGAAATAATGAAAGAATATCAAGAAGATTTGTTGGTTTTTGACATTGAATGCTAATTGATAAAACTAGAAAGCTCTTAAATGCGAATTTAAATATATAAAAAAGTGTGATTTTTTATATAAATATCCTTAAAAAAACGTGAAAAAATCATAAAAAATAAACAAAAAAGCGTGTATTTATTTACTATATATGTTATAATATATGTATAGGAGATGGTGCAAATGGATAGAAAAATAATGGAAGAATTAATAAAATGGAAAAAAGATAAAGATAGAAAACCTTTAATATTACGAGGAGCAAGACAAGTTGGAAAAACTTATATATTAAAACAATTTGGAAAAGAGAACTATGAAGGTATCGTATATTGTAACTTTGATCATGATATGGAATTACACAGTATATTTGAAAATACAAAAGATCCAGCAAGTATATTAGAACAATTAAGTTTTGTTTATGGTAAGGCAATTGTGCCAGAAAAAACACTAATTATTTTTGATGAAATACAAGAATGTCCAAATGCTTTAAATTCACTAAAATATTTTGAAGAAGAAGCAGACCAATATCATATAGTAAGTGCAGGTTCATTACTTGGAATAAGGTTATCACATACATCTTTTCCAGTTGGCAAAGTAGATTTCTTAGATATGTATCCGATGACATTTACAGAATTTTTAAAAGCAAACGAATGCGAGAATTTGGTTAATTATATGGATTCAATAAAAAAAATAGAAAGCATTCCAGATATATTTTTTCATAAATTAAGTGAAAAATTAAAAGCATACTTTATAATAGGAGGTATGCCTGAAGTTGTAGATTCATGGGTAAAATACAAAGATATGCAAAAGGTGAATAAAATACAAGATAACATTCTAAAATCTTATGAAAGCGATTTTTCTAAGCATACTACAAATGTAGAAGCGAATAGAATTTCTATCATTTGGAATAGTATTCCATCTCAAATATCAAAAGAAAACAAAAAATTTTTATATCAAGTTGCAAAAAATGGGGCTAGAGCAAGAGAATATGAAGGTGCTGTAAATTGGCTAAAAGATGCAAATGTAGTAAACAAGATATATAATGTAACAAAACCTAGCATGCCACTTATTGGTTATCATGATTTAGCATCCTTTAAAATGTATTTAAATGATGTAGGTTTATTAAGAAAGAAAACAGATTTAAATAGTAGAGTCATTATAGAAGGAAACAAATTATTCCAAGAATTTAAAGGAGCTTTAACAGAAAATTATGTATTACAGGCATTAGTTTCAAATGGATTAAAACCTTATTATTATGCATTTGATAATAGATATGAAATTGATTTTATCATTCAATATCAAAATGAAATCATTCCTATTGAAGTAAAATCAGGCGAAAGTATAAATAATACTAGCTTAAAAGTTTATAATGATATGAATAAGCCAAAAACAAGAATTAGATTTTCAATGAAAAATTTAAATAGAGACGATAATTTGATAAATATACCATTATTTATGGTAGAATATATAGAAAAAATAATTCAAAAATAAATTAATTCCGCATTTTCCTTCTAGTAAAAGCATACAATTGAAATAGCTTTAACTAGGAGGAATTTTCATGTTTTTTATCTTAAACAGGCAGAAAATATACACATACTTGGTATCCATTGTGACAGTTGTGTTACTATTTTGTGTAGCAGGAAGCCTAAACACCAATAATAGCAAAGGAAATACCATACAAACAGCAAGCACAACGCAAAAGTTATTACCAATTTATAATGTGCAAACAGAACAAAAGAAAGTAGCTTTTACCATGAATTGTGCATGGAATGCAGATGATGTAGATACGATTCTAAAAACCTTGCAAGACAACAATGTAAAAATAACATTTTTTATGGTAGGTGAATGGATAGAAAAATATCCAGAGGAGACTAAAAAAATCCATGAGGCAGGTCATGAAATAGCCAGTCATAGTGACACACATCCACATGTTAACAATCTAAGTTTTGAAAAAAATATAGAAGAAATCGAAAAAAGCAATGATAAGATTGAAAAAGTAACAGGGAAAAGAACCAAAATTTACAGAGCACCTTATGGCGAATACAATGATACGGTTATCAAAGCGGCACAAGACAAAGGGTATCATACCATCCAATGGAATCTAGATACACTGGATTATACAGGATTAACAGGAGAAGAGATGTGGAAGCGACTAGAAGGAAAAATCAAAGCAGGAGACATCATTTTAAGTCATAATGGAACCAAACATACAGCAGATAGTTTAGATATGTTATTAAAAAATATAAGACAAAAAGGATTAGAAGTGGTTACCATATCTGACCTTATTTATCTAGATAAGTATACGATTAATAGCAATGGTACGCAAATACAGAAATAGCAGAAACAAAAGCAACATGATAGTGTATAAAATTACCAAAAAAGGAAATAATAATGAAAAATAAGTATGATAATAGGGGATGAAAAATGTCATTTATCGGTATTGTTGCAGGTAAGAAATGCTTCGAAAATATCAAAAGGAAAATCACAGAAGAAATGCAAGATGAAACAATCAATTTCATTCAAATTAATCTTAGAAGCATAGAGAATATAAAAAACGTAAAATTTGAAACCATTATAGTAGAAGATAATTTAGAAAAATTCAAAACCAATCAAGAAGCCTTAGAAAAAATCTTTGAAAATACACAATATTTGATGATAAATTCAGATAAAAATTCGGAGACAATCAAAACGACCGCAAAGGGAATAACGTATGGATTGAATCAAAAAGCAACTGTTACCATATCTAGTATTAGTGATACCGATATTTTAATTTATTGGCAAAAAAGCATACAAGATAGAGAGGGGCATAAAATAGAGATAGAGGAAAGAAGAATAAAAAGAAAAGAAAAAAATAGCTTAAAGACTTATGAACTTTTAATTATTTATTCACTTTTTAAAATATATAGAAAAAGCATAATCGAGGAAATATAGGAAAAATATAACTTTTTTAAACAAATTTAACTTTTTATGTAGACAAAACCAAAAAAATAGTGTATAATGATAACTGTAATTAATCATGCGTAAGGAAAAAAATACAAACCGATGAAACATAAAAATAGGGAGGAAAAGAGATTGGATACAAATTATTTAGAAAACAACTATTTAACATTAGTTGGAAAAGTTACAGGAGAAAAAGAATTTAGTCATGAGATTTATGGAGAAAGATTTTATATCTTTCGATTAGCCATACCACGTCTAAGTGGAAATGAGGATAGAATACCAATTACGATATCAGAAAGATTGATTGGAGAAGAAACTCTGCAAGAAGGTAGGAAATTATTAGTAAAAGGTCAATTTAGATCTTATAATAGTTATGAAAATGAAAAAAACAGATTAATTTTAACAGTATTTGCAAAAGATGTTATGGAAGTAGAGGATACTGAGAATCAAGAAAATGAAGAAAATGAGATGGTTAAAAAAGATTCTATTACTAACGAGGTAGTATTAATAGGGTATATATGTAAAAAACCTATTTATAGACAAACACCTTTTGGAAGAGAAATATCAGATATATTACTTGCTGTGAATAGAGCTTATAATAAATCAGATTATATACCATGTATTGCTTGGGGAAGGAATGCAAGATTTTGCCAAAACTTGGAGGTCGGCTCGCAAGTAAAAGTAGTAGGAAGAGTTCAATCTAGAACCTATGAGAAAAAATATGAGGATGGAACTTCTCAAACAAGAATAGCTTACGAAGTTTCTATTGGAAGCCTAGAGGTAATAGAAGAAAAGAATACAGAAAAAGAAGAAACCATAGAAGTAGAAAGTCAAGAAGCTGTTTAAAAATAGGATTGTATAAGTAATAAAATAAATTGTTGAAAAAGTTTTAAAAGACTAGTCTTTTGAAACTTTTTTTGATATAATTGAGAAAATATTACAATTTGAATTAATATATTTCAGCAAATTTTATTATGTTTTTTTTCATGACTCCCAACTACATAACAGACTGTAAACCAAA
>CAOJZE010000032.1 GCA_948466095.1 uncultured Clostridium sp. | reverse complement strand
TTTTAAAAATTTTCAGTGTTTTTTGGTCAGTTGGGGCGCGTTTTTTTTGTCATTTTTATTTTTTTTTTTTTCTGGTTAAACACCGGGGCCGCCCCTCTTGTCACACTCATACTAAAAATTCTTTTAAAATATTAGCACATCTCTTAGACGCTAACTTTACATTTTCATCAAAAGTAGAAGCATTTTTTCCATTTGGTGTATCTGAAATACTTCTAATTCCAATAAAAGGAACATTATCTAAATAACACACTTGTGCAATTGCCCCACTTTCCATATCCACGACATCTGCCCCAAATTTAGCACGAATTTTATCTTTCATCCATGACTCAGAACAAAAAATATCGCCAGTTGCTATGGTTCCCATTTTAATTTGATAGCTTCTTTCTGGAATGGATTGAACAATTTTTTCTAATTGATTTACTAAATCTCTATCACAAATAATTTTGTCTCCCACTCCTGTAATATATCCCTTACTATGTCCAAAGGCTGTAATATCAAAATCATGTTGTACAACTTGTTTAGCAATTAATACATCTCCTATATTTAATAAACTATTAATTGAGCCGCCTGCTCCCAAATTAATCACATAAGCTATATCAAAACTGTGAAGCATAACTTGTGTTGTTCTTGCTGCATTTACTTTTCCTACTCCACTTTTTACTAAAATACAATTTTTCCCTTGAATGGTTCCTCTTAAAAATCTTAAATTGTAGATTTGTTCTACCTTTACATCTGCCATTATATTTAAAATAGCTTCTCTTTCTTCGTCCATTGCTACCATAATTCCAATTTCTTGCATTTTTTCTTCTCCCCTTTTTCATACAAATATTACTTCTTTTATTATATAATATATCATTAATATTCTTGATTTACAAATGTTTCCTCCTTTGTATCCTAAAACCTCCTTATTTTATTACAATCATTATTTTTTTTCAATATATTTAATTAAATTTTTATGATATTACATTTTTTTGCTAGGACTTGCTTCTTTTTGATTTTTAGTATAATATAATAAAGTAAATTGAAAGAATTGCAAAACCATTTTATCAATAGAAGGGAGGCTCTACGATTTACTTTATTTAGCGCCTGGACACTATTTTAGTGTTGACGAGGTCTAGGGTTATCGAAACATTCGGCGGATGCTCTAGTGGCTTTAGCTTAAGGTCATATTATTAAGAAAAAAAGCAATCGTGAGATTGTAACAAAGATTAATAAAATTAGGCTTTTATTTGCATACTTTCAATTCCAATATTAACTATTAGGAGGCTTTTAAAATGTGTGGAATTGTAGGTTACATAGGAACCAAAAAAGCAAGCCCAATATTAATCAATGGGCTAATTCGATTGGAATACAGAGGCTATGACTCAGCTGGTATTTCAACCATTGAAAAAAATGAAATTTCTATCATGAAAGACAAAGGAAGAGTCAAAAATTTATACCATTTAAAAGGAATTGATAACTTAAAAGGTACCATTGGAATTGCTCATACTAGATGGGCAACTCATGGAAAACCATCTCAAGAAAACTCTCATCCTCATATGGATAACAGTAAAACTTTTAGTGTAGTTCATAATGGAATCATTGAAAATTATCATGAGCTAAGAGATTTCTTGACAAAAAACGGTTATACTTTTTATTCTGAAACAGATACAGAGGTAATTCCTAATTTAGTACATTATTATTATCAAAAAGAGGAAACATCAGAGGATTTAAAATTTTTACATGCTGTGAAAAATGCCTGTTCTGATTTAAAAGGAAGTTTTGCCATTGAAATTATTTGCAAGGATTATCCAGATAACATGATTGTAACGCGAAAAGATAGTCCCCTTGTGATTGGTAAAGGAGAAAATGAAAACTATATTTCTTCTGACATTCCAGCTATTCTTTCTTTTACTCGAAATTTTTATCTACTAAATGATTTGGAATTAGCTATTTTATCAAGAGATACCATCGCTTTTTATGATAAAGACTTAAAGCCAATTACAAAAGCGACACAAACCATTGAATGGGATGCTACTAGCGCTGAAAAAGATGGTTATGAAGATTTTATGTTAAAAGAAATTTACGAACAACCAACCGCTATTCGCGAAACCATTGGAGCAAAATTTCATGAAAATACAAAATGTGAGTTTGAAGAATTAAATTTTACCAAAGAATATTTATCAAATCTAAATAAAATTTATATTGTTGCTTGTGGTACAGCTATGCATGCTGGATTAGCAGGAAAAAATGCAATCGAAAAACTTTGTCATATAACTACTGAAGTGGATGTTGCTTCTGAATTTAGATATAGAGACCCATTAGTGGATGAAAAAACTTTCTGTATTTTTATCTCTCAATCAGGAGAAACCGCTGATACCATAGCTGCTTTAAAACTTTGTAAAGAAAAAGGGGCGAAAACCCTTGCCATTAGCAATGTCATTGGAAGTTCTATCACACGAGAGGCAGATAACTCTATTTATACCCATGCAGGTCCTGAAATAGCAGTTGCTTCTACCAAAGCCTATACCTCTCAAGTTGTATTAATGACTATCTTAGCAATTTATTTTGCTGAAACATTAGAAATCCATACAGATACGATTACTGCTTTAAAAAAGGATATTTTAGCATTGCCAAAAAAAATAGAAGAAACTTTAAAATTGTCAGAAAAGATTGAAAACTTTTCTATCAAAGTATGCCAAGAAAAAGATATTTTCTTTCTTGGTAGGGGCATTGATGAAACAGTTGCTAAAGAAGGTTCTTTAAAATTAAAGGAAATTTCTTACATTCATTCAGAGAGTTACCCTGCTGGTGAGTTAAAACATGGACCTATCGCTTTGATTGAAAATGGTGTTACTGTCGTAAGCATTATGACAGATAAAAGTTTAGTTGAAAAAACGATTAGTAATATTCAAGAAGTGATTACTCGTGGTGCTAAAACATTAGTGGTTACAAACCAAGATATAAAGAAAGATAGATTTGATATGACGATTACCATTCCAGAGACAAATCCTTTTATCTCTCCTATTTTGTCTATTATTCCTTTGCAATTATTGGCTTATTATATTTCAAAGGAAAAAGGTCTAGATGTGGATAAACCTCGTAATCTTGCAAAATCTGTTACGGTTGAATAATTGGCAAGCATGTAAAATACTTTTTGAGAACTTTACTATCCTAGAATAAAGATAAAACTGCCTACGGGTAGTTTTTTATTTTAATTAAAATGTTGTGATATAATTTTAAAAATATATGCACCCAAAAATATAACTAGTTTTATCTTATAGATAGATAAGATAGAAAGGAGAAAATATTTTGGAAGAACTAATTATTCGTTCGAAAAATGGAGATGAAAAAGCATTTACAAAATTAATACTAAGTATAAAAAATGACTTATATAGAATTGGTAAAACAAGATTAAATGATGACAACGATATTAATGATGCTATACAAGAAACAATGATAAATGCTTATAAGCATTTAAAAAAATTAAAAGATAATTCTAATTTCAAAAGTTGGGTTATTAGAATCTTAATCAATGAATGTAATAAAATTTATAAAAAGAAAAGTAAAAAAATAAGGCTTTTTGATAAAATTACAAATGAACAGGATACAAATATTATTGATAATTCTATTAATTTAATTGATTGTAAAATTGATTTTGAATTATTAATTGACAAACTCAACTATGAAGAAAAATTAATTATTACTTTATATTATAATAATAGATATTCTTGTAACGAAATAGCAAATATATTAAATAAAAATGTTAATACTGTGAAAAGTAAATTAATAAGAGCTAAAGAAAAAGTAAAAAAATATTATAAAGGAGGCATTTTTTATGGATAATTATGATGAAATAGATAATTTCTTTTTTCAATATTTTAAAGACTACCAAGAAATTCCTAACATAATAACTAATGGTATAGAATTAGCAATGTATAATAGAAAGAATCAATACGGAATACTCACATTAATTAAAAAGGTTATAATAAGCATTGTTAGCATTTTAACGCTTGCTAGTGGAATAGCTTTTGCCAGTTATACAGTTTACAAAAAAATTTGGAAAGAACCCCAAAAATATGTAACAGTCGATGATTATTCTAATTCTTTACCTTTTGAAGAAATAAGTGAAGAAGAGAAGAAATCCTTAATTACAGAAAATGATGCCAAAAACATAACTCTAAATTTTTTGGATAAATTAGGATATGAAAATCAGACTATAAATAGAATTGAATTGAAAAGGAGTTATAACCAAGTAACTAACAGTTATTACATGATAAAAACAGATTTTAGCTATGAAAAAGGATTGATGGTTTTAATTAATTCAAAAAATGGAGAAATTGAATATTTTAATGATTTAGATTTAAAATACAAAGAATTACAACAAGATGTAATAACAGAAGAACAAGCAAAACAAATTGCCTATGATACATATCAAAAACTTGAACTAAATAAGAATAATTACGAGTTATATTCTGTGAAAAAAGATGAATATGTTTTTGAAAATAACACCAAAACCCTTTGGGGAGCAACATTCTTGAAAAAAGAAAATAATATTTATAATAAATATGAAAATTTTTCAGTAGCATTTATTGTTGTGGATAATAAGGTAATATATGATACAATTAATATTAGTACTAACACAGAGGAAATTAACAACCCTATCATAATCCAAAAAGAATCTGCAATTGAAATTGCCAAAAATAAAGAATCAGAACTTACAGATATTGAAATTACTAATATAAAATCTGAACTTTCAATAGAACAAATGAATACCTTTGTGTACCAATTAGAAAATGAAATTTATAATACTGATCCCAATAATGGTGGTATATATTTAGATATAGACAAAGTTACTAGAAAAGTATGGAAAATAACAATAGAACATAATAATAAAAAGGATTTTAATATATATCCTAATCCTAATCAATATATGAAGGAAAATCTTAACAAAGAGATTTATATTGATGCAACTACTGGTGAAATAATAGGAGGAAAATTTACTGAAAATTTATAACATTAGAAAAAGAGGACAAATACCCTCTTTATATAGTTAGAAATAGAAAATTGATATAGTTATATAAATACTTTATATTTCAGAACGAGAAATTGGCTTAAACTATATTATTAATCGTGTTTTTTTCGATTTAATCTCACTATGTTATAATTTATATGTACCATTTAATAATAGTTTTTGAAACATTTTTATATACTAAATGACTCTTATAGATAGATATCAAATATGTGCATAAATGATAGGAGGTAACAAATGGAGGAATTAATACTAAAAGCACAAAAAGGAGATAAAGAAGCTTTTACTGAAATAATTTTAGCATTTGAAAATGATTTATATAAAATTGCTAAAACTAGAATAATAAACGAAGCAGATATAGAAGATGCAATTCAAGAAACAATGATAGAAACTTATAAATCTATAAAAAAGCTAAAAGAACCTAAAAAGTTAAAGAAATGGTTAATAAAAATACTTATTAATAAATGTAATAGGATTTATAAAAGAAAATATAAAAAAGATGTTTCAATTGACAATTATTTTAAAAGTCAGTCAATATCTTCTGACTATATCAATATAGAAAATGATATGAATTTTTATTCATTACTTAATAACTTAACTTACACAGAAAGAATAACAGTTGTTTTATATTACAAAGAACAATATAAAATCAGAGAACTAAAAGAAATCTTAAAAATGAATGAAAATACTATAAGAACACATCTTTTTAGAGCAAGAGAAAAAATAAAAAAAAGTTATAAAGGAGGGCAAAATATTGAACACATTAGATAAGTTTATACAGGAAACATTGGAACAAGAAATACATACTCCAAAAAATTATAAAAGAACAATAAAAGAAACGTTTGCAAAACATAAAAAAACTACTGTGCAATTAAAATTTTATAAGTTGATTTCTTTAACTTGTGTTTGTATGATTTTAATTGCAGGTTTTGTGTATGCAAAAGATATCAAAGCAATTATTGTGAATTTTTATAATAACAGTAAAGGAATAGATACTGCTATTCAAAATGAATATATTATGAATCCTCAAGTAGAATATATAGAATCTAATAATACATCACTAAAAATCAATAATCTACTTATGGACGACTTTAATTTAAATATGACATTTTCTTTAAAATTAGATAATCCTACAAATGTAAAAGATATTCAAAAAGTTAGATTTCCCGATATGATTATTACCGATGAAAACAATAAAATTATTTATTGTCAGAATGAAGAAGTTTTTTATAACTTTTGTAAACAGAATAATTTAAATTATAAATTTGGAGAATATAATGAAAATTATATTAATAATGGGGTAAATTGGTATATAAAAAATAAATTAGAAGAAACAAATACAGTCGAAATTATTTATAATTTATTTGCGGAATTCGCAGAAAAATATCCAAAAAGTAAGAAACTATTTATAAATTTAGGACAAATTAATATGTCAAGACAAGAAATATATGAAAATGAAGAAATAATGATGAAAGGAAATTGGAATATAGAATTAGAAATCCCAGAAAAATTTTATAATAGAGAATGCTTTGTTTATAATGTAAAAAATATTAATTGTGAAAACATTACTATTACAGAAGCATCTGTCTATGATACATGCATGAAATTTGAATTTACTACTTTTACAAATCCAATATACAATGAAAATGATAGTGAAAACATAAAGAATGAAAAAAAAGAAGCAGGATTCAATTGGCACAAGAATTTAATCTTTTCAGGAAAATCTTTAACTGAAGACGAATATATAGAAGATATGAATGGAAGAAAATTTTATCCTAGTGAAAGTAATAGTGAAGAAGCAGGAACGGATTATGAATTTGATGGAAAAATCAAACATTGGCAAACATTCAACTTAACAAAATATGATATGACTAATAATCTAAAAATTCATTTAATATTAAATACGATAGATGAAAGAAAAGAAATTATAATCGATTTAGAAAGGCAATAAGTTATTTAATTTAGTATCTATGATTAAATTCATAGATACATTTTTTATAATTTTAAAAAATTTTACTTTTTTTTACCTTTTTGTTGTATTTTTATAAAAACATAGTATTATATAGGAACACAAAGTAAAATTAATATCTTTTACTAGTATTATAACTAGTTTTAGATATAAAAAAGGCGAGGATTTTAACTTTTTTATCATTAAGGAGGAATTATTCATGAAAAGAGCAAAACGGATTTTTACAAGTTTAATTTTAACTTTGGCATTATGTGTAACTGCTGCTGTTCCTACATTTGCGGCAGAGCAACCTGGAAGCAATCAGGTTGCTTCCACATATAGCACAGTTTGGGGATCAGGATTTCATTCTGCGGGAGATTATGTATTTCAGGATACAAATTTAACCCCTCAAAAAGTTATGGGGGCTTCTGGAAGGTTTGCTATCATTTGTAGCTTTTATCCGACGGATAATATAGGTCCTATTTATTTGACATGTAAAATAATAAATCGGACTACTGGAAAGGTAGCCTCCTCTGTAACAAACTCAGCTCAATATACAAATTTTGCGATTGAGACAACTGTAAATAAAGGAGATGTAATTCAGATTTTCTTTGATGCAAGCAGTGTAGGAAATAATCCAACGGGGGCATACCGAAAAGCTCGTGTAAGTTATAGTTACAACTTAGGTTACTAATGTTTCTTATATCCTCGCCTTTCTCACTAGCATGTATTTTATGCTAGTGTTTTATTTTATTTAAAACAGTAAAAATAATTTCTTTTAATTTGGGTTTGATAAAATATTCATTATTAAAATATTCATTTATTATACTTTCTTCACAGTCTAAATACATCCATTTTGTTGCTTGTTTGATATTTCCGCATATAGTATTTATACTTTTGCAATGCTTTTTAGCAATTACAGGATAAATATCTTTTTTTAAATTATCTATTAAATAATTATCTGTACAGTATATTTCAAAGATAGTTTCTGCAAGGTATCTTGTACCATTATATGAAAAGTTATAATGTAATTGTTCTAGCTCATTATTAATTTTTTTCATTATTCTTTCTTTATTTACACAATTTGTAATATCTTCTAGTTTATTTTTGATATCCTCTAAAATATATGGTTTATATATACAAGAATAGACATATGGATTATTTCTGATATCTTCAATCATGGTATATTCACCAGATATTACAAGAACAGAATTTATATATTTTATAATATTATTTTTTTCAACAAATTTTATTAATTCTATTCCAGACTTGTCTGGTAAGTTTAAATCTAATAATATTACATCTACAATTTGTTTTTTTACTATATCAATAGCCTCTTTACATGTATATGCCATATTATACAATTTTATATTTTCATTTACTTTAGATATATAATTGACAATTTGTTTGCATTGCATTATATTATCTTCTACTACTAGAACTTTTTGCAATATAGTCACCTCCCATATATTAGAGTCAACTAATTAACAAAAATATTTCACTAATTCACTTTACCTTTTTAATTCTTGTATAAAAAATTAAAATCCTTACCCATTTATAATTTTTTAAACTAGAAAAATAATATATAAAAGCTTAATACTACAATTAATTTTTGTAATTTATTTCTAACCAATCAACAATTTCACAACAATCAAGCAAACTGCTCCTGGCAATCCCAATAATCCGAATCAGTACACTCGTAAAAAAATTCAAACCAATATGAAATGCAAAATTTGCACCAATCAAATTAATCCCATAAATACAAACACCACCCAAAATAGAATTAAACATTAGTTTTAATACCTTTTTTAGCGGCACAATAAAAATTCTTCCAAATATAAAAATAAAACAAATACAAGCTAAATAGGTAATAATATTTATATCCATAATTTAATCCACTCCCAAACCGAAATCAAGATTTTCTACGCAATGCAAATTGCTAGAAAATCTAAGTTTCGCCATATTTATACAGTACATAGCTTTCCTCCCACAGGGAGAAAATTCCTACTGTATAAATAAAAACATACAAACAGTAATTATTCTCATTACCATTTGTATGTTACAAGTTGGACAAATATTACTCAAGTCATCCCGCTTCCTCATTCCAGGATGAAAATTTTATATCATTAATCATATCAACCTCAATTCCCTTTGTTTTAGCCAATTTAATCAGATAATCCAATTTTTCCTCACTCGATTTTATTTGATACGTATAATAATCAATTAGCTCACCTTGTGCATATTCAAAATTACAATTTGCCACTTTTAATTCTTCTCTGGTTTTAATAATAGCTTTTACTAATTCCGTCTCTTTCTCAATTTCCGTTTTTTCTATGATTTTTTCTTCTCTTATATAATACTCATTTTGCATAAATTATCCCCTTTTTCTTGTTTGCTTTTATTATATTCATGATTTTTATTTTTATTCATAATTTTATAGCAAAATTTATGACGAAAATTAAATTTATTTGCCCAACCCCCTTGTTTTTTTCGCCATTTTATAGGATAATATATATGTATGATTATAATTTTAGAAAGGGATTCTTTTGCATGAAATATATAGATAAATTCTTGAAAAAATTAAATACCAATAGAAACACTTTTGCTACTTATGTTTTAACACTCTTGACATCCTATATAGTAGTAGATAGACTTGTAGAAATGTTACTTATGATATTTACAGGTGCATCTTATTCTTATTGGGGACCCATCCAATATACTTTAGCTTTAGCATGTCCTTGTTTTGCTCTTGCCTTTTGTCCTTCCTCAAAATTTGCTAAAACAAAAGGATATAAGATAACACTATTTTATGTATTTGCAACTGCCTTCTACATTGTTGCTATCTCTATGTTTACTCAATGGCTTAACAAGGGAGCTTGGCTATTACTACTATCGGTTCCAAATTATGCTGAATTGATTTCAGAATTCTCCGATTTAGTTACACCAGCCTTAGTTAGTATTTCTTTATACTTACCATTAGTTACTGTATATCCTTATTTCAAATGGATTTACTTTAAAATCAAGGATGACCCTCTTAAACTACGTTCTCTTTGGGATTTTAGAGGAATTGATTTATCGGATAAAAAGGTAGGACATGGTCCTTATACTTGTGAAGTATATGTATGTATTGATGACGAATATAACAGAAAAGTTATGATGCCAGAAGCTTCTAGATATCAATCTTTATTAGTATGTGGTGGTTCTGGAACAGGAAAAACATCTTTAATTTTTGAACCACTTATTGCCAAAGATATTGAAAGAAAACATTTCTTTAAAGAAGCTTCTAAAGAATTAGGAATTACCGCTTTAAAAACAAAAATAGCAACTTTAAACAAGCCTTATGATAATGATTATCTAAACCAAAACTTTAATTTAAACATGTTAACCCCTCTTCCTGGAAAAGAAAATTTATTTAATACTTATTTAAGTAAGATGATTTTAGGAAGCATTAATGGTGAAACTATTTTTCGAAATTTAGGGCTTACCTTAATGGCACCTGATAATGAAGTAATTGACCATATGACAGATGTTTGTAAGAACTTTGGTATTGATTACAATATGATTGACCCATCAAATAGTAATTCCATTGGCTTAAATCCTTTCGTATATGATGACCCCGCTAAAATTGCCGTTATGATAACTTCTGTGCTAAAAGCTATGTTTTTAGCTTCTCGTGATGATTCAGAGGAATCTTATCGAAGTGATGTTGCAACACAAGCAATTGAAAATGTCACAATTTTATTAAAAGAAATCTATCCTCGAATGAATGAAGGTGCTCTTCCTAATTTAGAAGATTTGCTAAAATTATTTACTAATTTTGAGTTAATCGAAAAAATGTGTGAAATTATGGCACATGATGATGAATTGAAACAAAAATATTCAGTACAGCTTACCTATTTCAAAAAGAACTTTTACGAAAATGGTCCAGGAAAAGAAGAAATGGAAAAATACATCTATACATCTATCAGCCAATTAGACAATTTATTAAGAATTCCTGGTATTAAACCAATTTTATGCAATAGGCATAATAATATAAATTTTGATAAATTCTTAGCAGAAGGAAAAATGACATTTGTTTGTACAAGACGAGGAGATTTAGGTGCAGCAGGTCATAAGGCTTTTGGATTATTCTTCCTAATTTCTATGCAAGATGCTGTACTAAGAAGAGCTGGAAATGAAGCGACTCGTATTCCTCATTTCTTATATATTGATGAATTTGCTGATTTTATTTGTAGAGCAACAGAGCCAATGTTTACTTTATACAGAAAATTTAAAGTGGCTTCTACTATATCCATACAAAGCTTATCGCAATTAGAAATTCATGGTCAAAAAGAAAATTATCGTTCTCTTATTTTATCTAATTGTGCTAACAAAATATTTACTGGAAATGCTGATTTTGAGGAAGTTGAATACTGGTCAAAAGAATTAGGATATCACAGAGAATGGAGTTATACACAAAGCATAGATACGTCTAAAGTAGAATATGACCCTAAATATTCAAATGTAGCATGGAAATATGTTGAAAATATAAAAGCAGGAAAACTTGCTGCTTTACCATTAGGAAAATGTGGTTATAAAATTAAAGGAGACAAAGCACGATTACAAGGAGGAACTGGAAAATTTGAATTTCTACAAGCTAGATATAAAGAACCTCAAAAAATCAAAAAATATGACTTTACTAAATACTCCAATGCTACTGGAACAGCAATTGAAGATGATACTGATATACAGAAAAAGAAATTTGATTTAAAAAACCTTGATTTTAAAGACGAAAGAGATGAGTTTGACCCAGTTCAAACAGATGTAACAGATTCTAAATATCTATTTAATAATCAAGATGCTATTATTGTTAACTTTAAAAAAGGAAAATCAAATACCTAAAAAGCAAAAAAGATTTTTTAGTGATTATCATACTAAAAAATCTTTTTTTCTTAAATATGAATTCCAATTAATTCAATCATAATGCCTGCTATTACACCAATACCATATAATAAAGTAACAATTTTAAAATTCTGTTTGATTCCTTTATTCATTTTAAATAATACAGCTAGTCCTACTCCTGCCCCTACTAATAATCCTGAAATTAACGTAGCAACTGAAATCACATTTTTCAAGTACATTTGCGTTAAAATAACAGAAGCAGCACAATTTGGAATCAAACCTATCACACCTGCTATAACTGGTCCTAATATTGGCTGATTTTGTAAATATCCTGAAATTTGTTCCTCCCCTATAAAATGAATTGCTATATTTATGATAATCGTAACTATCAAAATAAATATAAAAATATTGAGTGTATGTTTTAAAGAAGATTTAACAATTCCATGTTCACAGTGGCAATGCTCTTTTTCACATAAATCTATAATCTTTTCTTCTTCCTCATCTTTATGTCTTAATCTCATCACAAAATCCACACAGAACCCAGCTATCATTCCTACTATTAATTTAATTCCTAATATTGTTAAGATGGTTGTAATTGGTACAGCCTCTGACAAGAAAATTGGCAACATCTCATCTGATGTAGAAAGATAAACCGCAATTAGAGTTCCCAATGTAATCACTCTCGCAGCATATAGATTAGTGGCTGAAACAGAAAATCCACATTGTGGAAATACCCCTAGTATGCTTCCTATCAAAGGACCATACTTTCCTGACTTTTTAATTGCCTCCTTAGTCTTGTCCTTTGTTTTATGCTCAATATATTCCATGATTAAATAAGTGACAAATAAAAACGGAATTAATTTAACACTATCTATGCTTGCATCTAATAATATATCTACCATATATTTGACTCCTTCTCCTTTTTCGTTTTCTTATCATAGCATACATTTTACTTTTTTTCAATAGCATGATTTTGGGGACGGAGGAAAAAATCATCGTAATCTCTAGTGGCTTTTCAAAATAATATAAATTAATTTTGAAATCCACAGATAGAAATTTATCATGATTTTTTCCTCCGTCCCCAAAATCATTACACAAATTATCTACGTCTACATCCGCAATTATTGGTATTATTATTTGAATTTGAAACTATATTAACTCTTGTACTTGTTCCGTTTGAGCTAGTTACCTGATAGCTACGACCATTATTTTCTTGTGCACAGCCACAATTATTAGATGTATCATCTTGAATACTCCTAATGGTTATCACATTATTATCATTATTACAATTATTGTTATGACAAGAACATCTCTCTTCTCTTCTACAACAACATGAATTTTCTCTTTCGCATCTATTTAAAAATCTCGTTATGACACAAGTAAGAAATGCTGTAATATAACTTAGAATAGCATATACGATAGCGGCAATTAAAAAGTTTAAGTTATTTACAATAAATGTAACAATTAGAAAAACTGCAAATATAATAGCAGCAACCAATATAGGGTTTTTCAAGATTTTTTGCAAAGCAATTGAAATGATAATAACGGCAATTGGTAATGCAAAAAATATAAGTAAAATATTCATAATTCCTCTCCTTTTCATTTTTACTATATTTTATGCATGATTACTATGATTTGTTAAACCTTGCTATTCTCTATGCTTCATACTCTACTTTTACTAGATATAATCCCTGTGGTGGTAATGTCTTTCCTGCCTTACCTCTATCTTTTTCTTTTATAATAGTAACAATTTCCTCTGGCTCTATATTGCCCAATCCGACTTCCACCAAAGTTCCTGCGATAATTCTTACCATGTTATATAAAAATCCATTTCCTGTTAATTCAATCCATATCCTATCATTTTCTTTTTCTATGATTTCTGCTTTGTAAATGGTTCTTACACTACTTTTGGAACTAGTTCCACTGGCTTTAAAAGCTTTAAAATCGTGTTCCCCTTCAAAATAATGAATCGCCTCTTTCATTTTATCAACATTTAATTTCATCCCAATATGTGTTTCTAAATTTCGATAAATGGCTGTCCCAATTTTTGAATTGTTAATAATGTAACGATATGTTTTTCTCTTGCAAGATAATCTACTATGAAATCTTTCATCAACTTCCTCTGCTGATTTGACTAAAATTGATTTTTTTAAATTGCTATTAATGGCTATTGCAAATTTTTCAATGGGAATATTCGAATTTGTTTTAAAATTGGCTACTTGACCTAATGCGTGTACCCCACTATCTGTTCTTCCAGATGCCATTAATTCAATTTCCTCTCCTGTTATTTGTTCAATGGCTTTTTCTATGGTACCTTGTATGTTAAGTTTATTGGGTTGTTTCTGCCAGCCATGAAATTCTTTACCATCATATTCAATTACTAATTTTATATTTCTCATATCTTTCTCCTAATATAGGAATGGCAAGTTTGTACCTGTCCCAAACTTGCCATTTAATTTTCCTCTTGTTTCTTTTCTTCTTTTATTTTTTTTAACCTATTTTTTCTCTCTTTTTTCTCAACCGTAAATCTTTTTGTCACAATATTATTAATTAAAATTTTCTTTAAGACATCTTCTCTTACATCAGCAATTAAAGTCCCATCTTTTGCTACTGACATCTTGCCTGTTTCTTCTGATACTACCACCACAATACTATCTGATTGTTTCGATATTCCAATGGCTGCTCTATGTCTAGTTCCTAATTCTTTTGCAATATCTTTGTCATCTGCCAATGGTAATACACATGCTGCTGCTGCAATTTTATTTCCTGCTATAATAACGGCTCCATCATGTAGAGGAGTTTTTGGTTCAAATATATTAACCAATAATTGTGGCGAAACTTCTGCATTCATTGGAATTCCTGTTGCTGTAATATCTTGGATTGCAATATCTCTTTCTAATACAATTAATGCCCCTGTTTTTGCTTTGGAAAGCTCTGTTGCTGCAATTACTACTTTATAGATATCCTCTTTTGTTTTGGTTGATACATCTTTATCAATTCCAAAAAACTTAGTCAATTTATTGGTTCCTAATTGCTCTAATCCTCTTCTTAATTCCGGCTGGAAAATAACAATAATAGCAATAACTCCTAAATTCATAATACCTGTTAAAATCCAGTTTAAAATTTTTAAATTTAAAAGCCCACTGACCCAAGTTGCGATAATAAAAAGTGCGATTCCTTTTATTAATTGCCACGCTCTAGAGCCTCTTAACACTTTGAAAAAGCAATATAATAAAAATATTACAATGGCTAAGTCTATGATTAATGTAATTAATTCTAATGGGTTTTGTTGTAATGATTTAATATAAGACATGATATTGTCTTTATAAAAATTTTCCCAATTCATTCCTAGATTGATTACCATTTATTTCTCCTTTTTTCGTTCTTTTGTAAAAATTATTTGTTATTTTTCAAACTCATCCCATTAAAGCATATATAAGAGTAACCCCTGTTCCTGCTACCATCAAAAGTGCCAACACTCCTGCCATAATTTTTACAAATATCTGTCCTTTATCATATTGTCTTTTTGGCGCTTTCTCTTTTTGTTCCTTCTTTTTCATTTGACTCAATCCCTTCTTCCTATTCTATACACTACCTATTATTATAACACATCTTGTCAAAAATTCAATTATTTCAGAATAAATTCCAAAATTTTTATCTTTTCCATAGCATAAATTTTAAAATTAAAAATTGTAAAAGCCTTGACAATAAAGAACAAATGTTTTAGAATATGTAAAATAAGAAAAGGATGTGATAGTATGGAAGAAAGTAAATTAGCGATTCAAAACGAACTAACTAACGAAGACATAAAAAACTTAATATATACAATAAGAGGTAAACAAATGATGAAACAAAAATCAAAAATAAAAGAGCATAACAAATAAGCCTAAAAAAG
>CAOJZE010000031.1 GCA_948466095.1 uncultured Clostridium sp. | reverse complement strand
GAGAAACGAGTTTAGATGAATTGCCACAAATCATTAATATTATAAAAGGTGATTTGTCTATCATAGGTCCAAGACCAGTTATTGATGATGAACTAGAAAAGTACGGGGAAAATAAAGAAAAATTCTTAAGTGTTACACCAGGTCTTACAGGATATTGGCAAGCAAATGGCAGAAGTGATACTACTTATAAGAAAAGAATGCAAATGGAATTATTTTACATAGATCATATGTCTGCCAAGCTAGATTTGCAAATATTTTTCAAAACATTTATTACTGTATTTAAAAAAGAAGGAGCCGTGTAAATTGAAAAATATAAAAATTATCATAGCAACACATAAAAAATATGAAATGCCAAAAGATGTAATGTATCTTCCTGTGCAAGTAGGAAAAGAAGGAAAAGAAGGAAAAGTAGATTTAGGCTATCAACCAGATAATCAAGGAGAAAATATATCTTCTAAAAATCCATATTTTTGTGAATTAACAGGTTTATATTGGGCATGGAAAAATTTAGATGCCGACTATATAGGATTGTGCCATTATAGAAGGCATTTTTCTATGGCAAAAAGATTACCGAAAAGTGTAAAGGAAAGAATCGATAAAGTATTAAACAAACAAGAGACAGAGAAAATATTAGAATATACAGATGTCATATTACCGAGAAAAAGAAACTATTATATCGAAAATTTATATTCTCATTATAAACATACCATGTATATTGAACCATTAGATGAAACAAGGAAAATTATACAAGAAAAGTGTCCAAGCTATTTAGCTGAGTTTGATCAATTGCAAAAAAGAACATCAGCCCATATGTTTAACATGTTTATCATGAAGAAAGAAATCTTAAATGAGTATTGTACATGGCTGTTCAATATTTTATTTGAATTAGAAAAAAGAGTAGATATGAAAACATATGATTCTTTTCATGCTAGATTTTTTGGTAGAGTATCGGAATTATTATTAGATGTATGGATACACACAAATCATATTAAATATGAAGAGGTAAAAGTTATCGATATTGAAAAAGTGAATTGGCTAAAAAAGGGAACAGCTTTTTTAAGTGCTAAGTTTACTGGAAAAAAATATGGAAAGAGTTTTTAAGGAGCAAGTAATGACAAGAATTTTAATAATCGGGATGCATAACAAAATAGGTGGCGTAGAAACATTTTTAATGAATTATTATAGGAATATAGATAAAGACAAAATTCAATTTGATTTTATTAATATGTATGATAAAATATGTTTTGAAGATGAAATCTTGAAATTAGGTGCAAAAGTCTATAAAATTCCTAATGTCAAAAAAAATCCTGTTGGATATTATAAAACCTTAAAAAATATTATAATTAAAAATAGTTATGAAATTATACATATCAATATGCTTTCTGTGGCTAATATATTACCTGTTTTTGCGGCAAGAAGAGCAAAAGTAAAACATATTATTGTACATTCTCATAATACAAATACACCACAAGGATTATTACGAAAATTATTAGATAGGTTAAATAAAAGAATTGTGTTAAAGTATGCAACGGATTTGTTTGCTTGTTCAGAAATAGCAGGAAACTGGATGTTTGGAAAAGAACCGACAGTTAAGATAATACATAATGCAGTGGAAGTAGAAAAGTTTAAGTTTAATCAAAATATAAGAAATCAAATGAGAAAAAAGATGAAAATAGAAGATAATTTTGTCATAGGTCATGTTGGTAGATTTTCAGAGCAAAAAAATCATGAACTACTGATAGAAATATTCAAAAGATTTTCAAAAGACAATCAAAATGCTACTTTGTTAATGATTGGTGAAGGTGAATTAAAATCACAAATCAAAGAGAAAGTAAAGAAATATGGACTACAAGATAAAACGGTTTTTTTAGAGCCAGTTGGTAATGTAAATGATTATTTTCAGGCAATGGATCTTTTCTTGTTACCGTCCAAGTTTGAAGGATTACCAGTTGTTGCAGTAGAAGCAGAAACAAATGGTTTACCTGTTATAACATCCAATACAGTTTCAAGAGAACTGCCAATCAAAGAGTTAACTTCTTATTGTCCATTGGATGATATTGAATATTGGAATAGTCAAATGATTCAGAATAAAATACAAAGAAAGGATAGAACAATAGATATAACGTTAGCAAATTATAATATCAAAGAAGAAGTGAAGAAACTAGAAAAAATATATGAAACCATGATAAATAAACATAATTAATAAAACTAAGAAAGAACGAAATAATATTGGGGGTGTTGAGAAGCACAATGAAAGTACTAGTTATATCGCCAGGTGTTTTACCAATTCCAGCAAGTAAGGGTGGAGCTGTTGAAAAATTGATAGAAGCTTATATAAAGTATAATGAAGAAAACCATAAAGTAGATTTTAGTTTATATACTGTGAAAGAGGAACACGATTATAATACAAAATTTAAAAATACTAAGTATATATATATAGATACGCAAAGTTTTGGGTATAAAGTTAGCCAAGCTGTTAGATATATCATCAATAATAAATTACCCCAAATACATATAGGTAATGCTTTTATTAGTAGAGTTAAAAAAAAAGCTAAAGAAAGATAAAATAAATTATGATGTTATTATAGTTGAAAATACACCTTTCAATGTGTTAGAATTAAGAAAATTATATCCAAAGACCAAAATAATTTATCATATACATAATGATTATTTGAATTGTGAAACGAAAAAGGCCATGAAAATATTAGATGCATGTGATGAAATAATAGCAATTAGTGATTTTATAAAGAAAAGAATACAAACAATAAAACCTACTAATAAAATTAGTGTAGTATACAATGGAATTGATATTGAAAAATTTTGTCAGGAGATACCAAAGGACGAGATTAAGAAAAATAAAGAAAAGTACCAATTAACAAACAAAGATATTGTATTTTTATATACGGGAAGAATTGTTCCTGAAAAGGGAGTAAAAGAGCTAATTTTAGCATTTTGTAAGATTTTAAAGGATACCAATAATTTTAATTTAAAACTATTGATTGTGCGGTAGTAAAGCAAGTAAGGATTCTAAGAAAGATAGATTTATGTTTGAATTAATGAGTATAGCTAGTAAATATAGTGAGAATATTATATTTACAGGGTATATTGCAAATGAAGAATTGCCTGTATTATATCAGATTTCAGACATACAAGTAGTTCCGTCAAGATGGGGAGAGCCACTTGGGAATGTTGTTATAGAAGGGATGGCAAGTGGAATTAAGCAAGTAGTAACAAATGATGGCGGAATTCCAGAACTAGCAAAATATTCAGATGCTTATGTCATTGAAAAAGAAAATCTGCAAGAAGAATTAAATCAAATAATTACGAAAATAGTAAAAAATAAGGATTATAAAAAAGGGAAAATAGAGAATAGAAATTTTCAAAAATTTTCTCAGATTGAATATTCCAAAAATATATTAAAAATAATAAAAAATGAGTGAGAGGAATTTACAAAATGAAATTAAAATTAGATAAGGAATTAATTTATTTAGTTGGATTTACAGTCTATTGTATTGTTTCGTTATTAGGTTCATCCGATTTATTACCATTGAATGAATATGTAAAGAATGGTATGTATGTTTTAAGTAGTGCTCTTTTTTGTGTTGTTATATTATGTAGTAAATATACAAAGAAAGAATATATAATTTATGCCTTATTAGTTTTATTAACACTATATGCTTCAATTAAAGTGCATAAGATGTTTTTTTTGATAAATGTATTAGCAATTATGGCTATTAAAAATATAAAAATTCATAGTGTAATAAAATTAGATATTATAATAAAGACAGCGATAATTGCAATTCATTCTCTAGTATATTTATACCAATATATTTTTCAATATGAACTAATACAAGAGATGATTATGGTAAATGCAGATAGAAATAGGCATACCTTATATTTTACACATCCAAATTTAATGGGACAAGTTATTCTGTGGCTTGTAATAGATATATTATATATAAAGAAATGCGATAAAATAAGTGTATTTTTAAGTGTAATCATGATAGCCATAGCATTTGTTGTTACTGATTCAAGGACAATGGTAATGGCATATGTTATATTCTTATTCTTGTATTTTATAGGGAAACTGATGAAAGAAAAAACGTATAAAAAAATTATCCATTTTATAGAGAAATTTAGTATAGATATTGTGGCAATCACCTCACTGATATTAGCGATATTATATAAGTATCAAATTTCTAGTGTAGGTTTTATCAATAAATTAACTAGTGGAAGAATTTATAATGCTTATATTGCAATAGAGAAATTTGGGATTCAGTTATTTCCTAATATAGGTGCAATTAATTTGGAACAGTATACAATTATTGACAATTTTTATATAAGGTCTTTCATCTTATTTGGAACAATATTTATTATCATATTAAGTATAATGACTAAAAGTATTTCTAAAAATGAAAGTTTGATTTCTGAGATTATAATTATTGTGTTTGCAATTAATTTGTTTAATGAATTTAATTCTATATGCATAGGAAATGCTATACCAATATTATTATTAGCTTCTATGATAATGAGTAAAAATAAAGAAAAGACAGTTACAAATAAAGATAATATTCTACAACAAGAACATAGTTTGAATGAGGTGCAACATGGAAAGTGATTTGATATCTATTATTATACCAATTTATAATGCTCAAAAATACCTCAAAGAGTGTATTGATAGTGCTTTAAACCAAACCTATAAGGAGATTGAAATTATATTAATTAATGATGGTTCAACAGATTATTCTGGAAGGATATGTGACAGTTATGCAGAAAAAGACAAAAGAGTTAAAGTAATACATAATGAAAATCAAGGAGTTTCTGTTTCAAGAAATATAGGTATTAAGGAAGCGAAAGGTTTGTACATTACTTTCATGGATGCTGATGATTTTGTTTCTGAGGAATATGTAGAAATCTTATATAGATTAATCAAAAATGATGATTCTGAAGTTTCGATGATAGGAAATGATGAACAATATGAAGGGAAAATAATCAAAACAAATAGAAAAATAAGAAAGATATTAAATTCTGAAGAGATTATAAAAATGATATTAGAAGAGAAATATCTTAGTGCAGTTTGTTGGGGAAAAATGTATCGAAAAGAATTATTCAAAGATCAATCTTTAAGATTTGATAAAGACATCAAAATAGGGGAAGATTTGAAACTTATCATTCCGATTCTTGAAAAATGTAAAAAGATATCAATTGATATGACACAAAATTTATATCATTATAGACTTAATGAAGATTCCATTACACAACAAACAGGAAAAAAAGAATTATGGATACAAGAAATTAAGTTATCAAAAGAAATAATGAAATGGGTGCAAGAAAAATATCCTCGTATTAAAAATAAAGGAATACAGAGATATGTTAGAGTAAATATTACATTTTTAGTCAAAATGATAAAAGAAAAAAGTGAAAAATTATCTGAAGAAATAACATATGTTCAAGATAATGTACGAAATTATAAATTTACATATTTTTTTAGAGCATCTTCAAAAATACAGGATAAAATAAAATTAATTTTAATTTTATTTTGGCCTAAATTGTTAATTAAGTTATATCATGCAAAAGATAACTAATATGTTAATTGTTATTATGTATTACTTAAGCCTAACTTGATAAAGAAAGGAAACCTAAAATGATGGGAAAAGTTGGAATCATAACAATAATAGACAACAATAACTATGGTAATAGACTTCAAAATTATGCTGTACAAGAAATTTTGAAAAAATTAGATTGCAAAGTTGAAACTATTATTAATTGGCCGAATACGAATCATGTGAATAGCCGAATAGGAGAAATAAAAAAAGAAATTCGTAGAGAATTAGGAAAAATAAAAAGAAAAATAAAATATATGAAGCATAAGCAAATGAGACAACGTTATAGATGCTTTAAAAAGTTTAATGTGGATAATATGAAATTTTCAAACAAAACCCTTACATATTATAAGGCTAAGAAGATAGAGAGAGAGTATGACTTTTTTGTCGTAGGAAGTGATCAAGTTTGGAATCCTAATTTCGATAGATTATCAGAAATTGATTTATTAACTTTTTCGAATCAACAAAAGAATATTGCTTATTCAGCTAGCTTTGGTGTAAGTTATATTCCTGAACATTGTAAAGAAAAATGTAAAAAGGCATTTTCTAATTTTAAAAGTATTTCAGTAAGAGAAGAGGCTGGGAAAAATATTATTCATCAATTAGATTCGAAAAAAGAAGTGGAAGTTCTTATTGATCCCACTATGATGTTAGATGAAAAGGAATGGTCTAAAGTGGCTAGAAAGCCGAAACAGTTAAAATCAGATAAATATATTTTAAATTATTTTTTAGGTAAATTATCAAAAAAAAGAGAGAAAGAAATAGAAAGAATTGCTGAGAAAAATAATTGTGAAGTTATTAATATATTAGATGAAAATGGAGAATTTTATGGAACAGGACCAAGTGAATTTTTATATTTAGTCAAAAATTCATTTTTAATATGTACAGATTCTTTCCATTCTTGTGTATTTTCGATTTTATTTAATAGACCATTTGTTATATTTGATAGAGAAGAAAATATTGTTTCAATGAATTCTAGAATAGAGACTTTGTTAGAAAAATTTAAATTAGAAGATAAAAAGTATAATGAACTTAATGGTATAAAAGACGAACAGTTGAAAATTGACTATACACAAAGTTATAAAATTCTAGAACAAGAAAGAAAGAAAACGATAGCATTTTTGAAACAAGCAATTAATTAGAAGGAGCGAAAAAGTGAGGAAAAACGAATTAAAACTAGGAGCAATATTATCTTATATGGTAATTGGCTTAAATATGATAGTGGCAATCGTATATACACCAATTTTAACGCGTTCTTTAGGTCAATCGGAGTATGGATTATATTCATTAGTTTCTTCTATCATATCCTATTTAACAATATTAGATTTAGGATTTGGGAATGCCATTATTATATATACCACAAGATATCGTGTAAAAAAACAGAAAGAAGAAGAAGAAAAATTACATGGAATGTTTTTTAAAATTTATACAGTTATCGGTATTATTGCAGGAATCATAGGTGTTATTTTATATTTTAATGTATCTAATATATTTGGTAATTCTATGTCAATAGAAGAAATAAAAAAGGCAAAAACTTTAATGCTAATTTTAACATTTAATTTAGTGGTGACATTTCCATTTAGTATATTTACATCAATTATTACAGCTTATGAAAAATTTGTCTTTTCAAAAGTAGTTAATATTATTAGAATTATATTAACACCTATTATAATGATTCCGTTATTATTAAATGGTTTCAAATCTGTTACTTTAGTTGTTGTTATAACGGTTTTAAATATAGGAACTTTGTTACTTAATATGGTATATTGCTTTAAGAAAATAAAAATAAAAATGAGATTTGGAAAAATAGATTTTAAGTTATTGAGGGAAATTTTTATATATTCATTCTTTATTTTTCTAAATACAATTATAGATAAAATAAATTGGAGTATAGATCAATTTATTTTAGGAGCGATAAGAGGAACCGTAGAAGTTGCAATATATTCTTTAGCAGCACAAGTAAACACATTATATTTGAATTTTTCGACAGCAATAAGTGGTATCATGTTACCAAAAATAACGAAGATGATTACAAGTGGAGAGGATTCATCTGAGATTGATAAATTGTTTATAAAAGTAGGAAGATTACAATTTTTACTATTATCCTTGATTGTTACTGGTTTTGTTATATTTGGTAGACAATTTATAATTTTTTGGGGAGGACAAGAATATGTCAAGGCTTATGAAGTGGGATGTGTATTAATTATCCCTGTTACGATTCCTTTAATTCAAAATTTAGGCATTTCAATTTTACAAGCTAAAAATAAACATAAATTTAGAACAATAGTATTATTTACTATTGCTATATTAAATATAATTGTTAGTGTACCATTAGCTAAACAATATGGTGCAATGGGTTCTGCCATTGGCACAGCATTGGGAATTATAATAGGTCCAACTTTAATTATGAATTGGTATTATAAAGCAAAAGTAGGTATTAATATAAAAGAATTTTGGAAAAATATTATAAAAATGGTAATTCCAATAGTTATATTATTCCTAATTGCTAATTTTATTATTCAGTTTATTGATATTACAAAAATATTCAATATGGGAATAGCAATTATTATCTATACAATGATATTTGGTGTGGTTGCTTGGGAATTTATTATGAATCAATATGAAAAAAATCTTATTAAAAAGCCAATTAAAAAATTGGTAGGAAAATAGGAGGAAGGAAAGATGAAGGTATTAGAGGATAAAAAACAATGTACAGGCTGTGAAGCTTGTTTCAATATATGCCCAACCCGTTCTATTACAATGGTAGAAGATAAAGAAGGTTTTAAATATCCAAAAATAAATGAAGAAACATGTATAAAATGTGGATTATGTCAAAAAATTTGTCCAATTTTAAATAAAGTAGAAAAAAAAGATAAAGTGCAGAATCCTACTGTAATTGCTGCTTGGAGTAAAAATCAGAATACAAGAATCGATAGTACTTCAGGAGGAATCTTTTCAGAATTAGCCAATGCAATCTATAAGCAAAAAGGATATGTTGTGGGAGCTGTATATAATAAAGAGTGGATGGTAGAACATTGCGTTTCCAATCAAAAAGAAGATATAGAAAAGATAAGGAGTTCTAAATATTTACAAAGTAATATTAATAATACATATCAAAAGATAAAGGAAAAATTAAAAGATGGCAATATTGTATTAATGTGCGGAGCACCATGTCAAATCAGTGGGCTATATAATTATCTTGGCAAACAGTATGATAATTTGTATACTTGTGATTTCATTTGTCGTGGGGTTAATTCTCCTAAAATTTTTAAGGGATATATTAGTAGTTTAGAAAAAAAATACAAATCTAAAATTAAAAAAATTAAATTTAAAAATAAAACTTATGGTTGGCATAATTTTTCTACTAGAATAGATTTTGAAAATGGAAAAAAGTATATTAAAGGTAGATATTTGGATTCTTATATGATAGGATATTTGAAATACAATGCTTTTATACGACCATCTTGTTATCATTGCCATTTTAAAGATTTGCCAAGAGTAGCAGATATAACGTTGGCAGATTTTTGGGGAATTGAAGATATTGACCCAAAATTAGATAATGATAAAGGAACATCTTTAGTTCTAATAAATTCAGAAAAAGGAAAAAAATTATTTGAAAAAGTAAAAGAAACAGTAGATTATACGGAAATTAAATCTGAAAAGGTATTTAAAGAAAATGTTTGTATGAGTAAATCAGTAGAAGAAACAGAGGCAAGAAGGAAAGTATTTGAAAGAATTGATGAATTATCATATGACGAATTAAGCAAGTTATATTTTCCAGAGCCAGGAGTAAAAGAAAAAATTAAGATAAAAATAAGAACTTCTAAGAAATATGAAAAATTTATCAAACCAATTTACAAAAAAATAAAAGGGGAGTAAATATGAGCATTAATAAATTAAATATAATACAAACCATAAAATTAAATAGTAAAAAATTTGTAAAGAATGATTTAAAACATAAGAAAATGATATTATGCTATAAGAATAGCAGAATTAATATCCATAAAACAGCTCAGATTTTTTGTGATGGAAGACTAAGGTTTGGAACAAAAGAAAATCCTAAGTCAAAACAAGAAACAAGATTAAGCTTGGGAAAGAATGCCAAGTTTAGTATTAATGGGGACTTTACTGTTGGATTTGGAAGTGATATAAGAGTTTTTGATGAGGCAGAATTTGAAATAGAAAATGGATATTTTAACGGTTTTGTACAAATCGTATGTTCTAAAAAAGTCACCATTGGTAAAAATGTAGCGATAGCAAGAGATGTTATTATAAGAGATACAGATGCACATCATATTATAGGAAAAGAACATCAAAAAAAGAAAGAAGTGAAAATTGGTAATGATGTTTGGATTGGGACACGTGCAATCATTATGAAAGGAGTAACAATTGGAGACGGTGCAATCATTGCAGCTGGAGCAATTGTAACAAAGGATGTCCCAGCTAATACGATTGTTGCAGGGGTGCCAGCAAGAGTGATACAAGAAAATGTGGAATGGAGAAAATAAAAGAGGGAGTTAAGAATGGAAGAAATTAAGGAGACAGTTAAAAATGGAAATTTAGATTTTTTTAAATTTATATGTTCTATTTTAGTAATAATGATTCATGTTAATTTGTTTGCACAAGAAAATCAACTGTTGAATTTTATTTTTGTACAAGTATTACCAAGAATAGCAGTTCCTTTTTTCTTTATGATATCAGGTTATTTCTTTAAAAAAGGTATAGATAAAAGGAAAAATGAGCAAGAAAGAAAAACGTATTTTTATGAGAAGATAAAAAGATTAGTAAAAATATATATTCAAATATCAGTATTATATATTCCAGTAATAGTTATAGAAACTATTGGAAAAGAAATTACAATTAACACAATATTACACTATATTTCAAACTTTTTTATAGAGGGAATATATTATCATCTTTGGTTTTTGATAGCACTAATTTATTATACAATATTTTATTTTAAAACACAGAAATATCATAAATTATTATATGTAGTTAGCATTATATGTTATGTTATTGGAATAATATTGCATTCCTATAGTTTTGTATTTAGAGATTGTGCATTTCTCAAGTGGATTTTAGGACATCCATACATATATGATAATTTTAGGAGAATAATAACATATGGTTTTCCATTTTATATTCTTGGAACACAAATATATATATGGAAGGATCGAATTAATAAAAAAATAATTAATATACAAACTATCATATGTACAGCATTATTTTTAGTAGAAATTTTTTCTCTTTATGTATATTCTCAAAGTAAAAACTATACGATTACTGTTTTCCTATATCCTATGTGCTATTTTGTTTTTTGTAAATTGTTTATATTACCAAATAAAAGAACAAGTAAAATGAAATGGGATAAGCTAGCAACTTTAATTTATTTTTTACATCCATTAGTAATAAAAATAGTTACGCAACTATTTAAAATAATTGAAATTAAAATATCATCAGTGATTACCTATATTATAGTAGTGTTTTTTACATTAATGATAAGCTTTATGTTATTAAAATTTTATAATAAGAGAAAGGAAGAAAAAATGAAAGTTACTAATCTAGAATCGAGAAATATTTCTGAAGAAAGTGAATTTACAATGCCACCTATAGGATTAGGAACCTATCCCATGAGAGGTAAAGAACTTATAAAAACTGTCATACATTCAAAAAAAGAGGGATACCAATTATATGATACCTCATCAGCCTATGGAAATGAAAAGTGGTTAGGTTTGGCATTAAAATTATCTTTAAGGAAAAGAGAAGATTATTTTATTATAACCAAAGTTAGTAATACAGAACAAAGAGAGGGAAATATAAAGAAAGCTTTTGAAAGACAATTAGAAAGATTAGGTGTAGATTATATAGATTTATATTTGATGCATTGGCCACAAACAGATACTTTTGTAGAAACCTGGAAGCAAATGGAGGAAATCTATCGAGAAGGAAAAGTTAAAATGATAGGTGTTAGTAACTTTCATGAACATCATTTAGAAAAATTATTGAAAAATGCAACAGTTGCACCAGCTTTTAATGAAATAGAATTGCACCCATTATTATCACAAGAACCGTTAGTAAAATATTGCCAATCTAAAGGAATTAGAATTATATCTTATTCTCCTTTTGCAAGAATGGATAAAAAATTGATAGAACATCCAGTATTAGTGGAAATAGCCAATAAATATAGTAAAAAGGTAACACAGATTATATTAAAATGGAATGTTCAATTAGGCTATATTCCAATTCCAAAAACATCTAATAAACAACGCTTAAAAGAAAATATTGACATTTTTGATTTTGAATTAACGCAAGACGATATGAAGAAAATTAATTCTATTAATGAAAATTATAGGGTAAGATATGATCCCGACAATTGTGATTTTTCAAAATTATAAAAGTAGATAAGAATATGAGAATCCGAATGACAAAAAAGATTCAAATAAGAAAGAAGAATGTTCAGATATTGTACTGTGTTTTCAACTATTTAAAAATTAATAAATTTATAAAATTAATAGAGGAGAAAAAATTATGCAAAAATATGATTACCTAATTGTAGGGTCAGGATTATTCGGTTCTATCTTTGCCTATGAAGCAAACAAAAAAGGAAAAAAATGTCTTGTAATAGACAAGCGTTCTCATGTGGGAGGAAACATCTATACTGAAAATGTAGAAGGCATCCAAATGCACAAATATGGAGCTCATATATTCCATACCAGTAACAAAGAAGTTTGGGAATATATTAATCAATTTGCAGAATTTAATCGTTATACCAATTCGCCAGTAGCAAGATACAAAGACGAATTATATAACATGCCATTTAACATGAATACCTTCAATAAGTTATGGGGAGTAATCACACCAGCTGAGGCAAGAGCTAAAATTGAGGAAGAAAAGAAAGCATCAGGCATAACAGAGCCAAAAAATTTAGAAGAACAAGCTATTAGTTTAGTCGGAAGAACCATTTATGAAAAATTAGTAAAAGGTTATACAGAAAAGCAATGGGGACAAAAAGCAACAGAACTTCCAAGTTTTATCATCAAAAGATTACCTGTTAGATTTATTTATGATAATAATTATTTTAGAGACATTTATCAAGGAATTCCGATTGGAGGCTATACAAAAATCATAGAAAAAATGTTGGGAGGAATTGAAGTAAAATTAAATTGTGATTTCTTTGAACAAAGAGAAGAATTAGAAAAGATAGCACAGAAGATAGTGTTTACAGGACCGATTGATAAATTCTATGATTATCAATTTGGAGAATTAGAATATAGAAGTTTACGATTTGAAACAGAAATTTTAGACGAGGAAAATTATCAAGGAAATGCAGTTGTGAATTATACCGAATATGAGGTACCATATACTAGAATTATCGAGCATAAACATTTTGAATATGGGGAAAGCAATTCTAAGACGGTTGTTACAAGAGAGTATCCAGATTCATGGTCAAAAGAAAAAGAACCATATTATCCAATTAATAATGATAAGAACAATAATTTATATCAAAAATATAAAGAACTAGCCGATAAAGACACCAAAGTGATATTTGGTGGAAGATTAGGACAATATCAATATTATGATATGGATAAGGTGATTTTAGAAGCATTGAATTGTGTGAAACAAGAGTTATAAATAACGGAAGGAAAAAATAAAATTAAACAAAACAGTTGAAAAACATAGATGAATATGTTAGAATAAAAAACATAATTTATCTATGTTTTTTAGATAAACTTTTATTCTAAAATGTAATTTAAAATCATGAAATTTTATATCAAAACTTATTTTATTTCAATAATTTTTTAATAAAAAAGAAATATAATAATAAATAGATATAAATAATTGAAACAAAGAAAGGAGGAAACAAACATGACAGTAGACGAGCTTTGGAAAAATTTACAACCATATATGAAAAAAGTAGACAACTTAGAAAGCGAAATGCACGAAGTAAAAGGCACAGTAACCAACGTAGAAACTGAAATGCATGAAGTAAAAGGTAAAGTAACCAACTTAGAAACTGAAATGCACGAAGTAAAAGATACAGTAAACAACTTAGAAAGTAGAACAATTAATTTAGAAACCTCGATGCACAACCTAGAAAGCGAAATGCACATAGTAAAAGACGTCAACATGACAACCATGTTAAAAAGACAAGAAGAAATTAGAGACGAACTAAAACAAGAAATAAGAGAAATGGGAGAAAAAATAACTAGTAGAATAGACCAATACATACAAAAACATGAGGTGGAGCACAAAAGAATCGAATATCAAATTGCAGACTTAGAATGGAAAAATAGAATTGCAAATTAAATAGACAATAATATAAAATATTAAAATAAAAAACATAGATAAATTCTATAAATTCCCATATTTATCTTGTACAGAAAGTCCTTCTACTAGGAGAACTTTCCTACAATATAGAAAAAAGGAGAAAAATGAAAATAAATATACTAAGAGCCATTATTATGATATTATTATTAGGAACTTTTTATATCATATTTGGATTTTCCAATCAAAATGGAGAAGAATCTGGAAATTTAAGTGGAAAAATAGCAAAAATTACTTTGGAAATACTACCAATAGAAAATAATGAACAAAACTTAAAAAGAGCCGAAGCTGTTATTCGAAAAATAGCTCATTTTTCGATTTATACACTAGTAGGTTTTTTACTGATGTCTTTTGTTAGTACTTATCATGTAAAAGAAAAAAAGAGAATTGGAATATGCCTTTTTATCGGTATTTTTTATGCCATTTCAGATGAAATTCATCAAAAATTTGTACCAGGTAGAAGCTGTAAAATAACAGATGTAATGCTAGATACGATGGGAGTCTTGTTAGGAATTTTAATGCTTTTAACGATATTAGAAATACATAAAAAAATAAAAACAAAAATAAATCGTCAAAATGTTGCAAAAAGTTCAATTTAAGGATATACTATAGAAAGAAAAATAAACGAATGAAAAATAATAGAAAGGGAAACAATAGACATATGGAAGAAATGGATTTAAAAGAATTATTTAATATGTTTTGGAGTAAGAAAATTCAAATTATATTAATTATTTTAATATTTGGCATAATTGGATTTATTTATACCATAGAATTTATAACACCAATGTATGATGCATCAACAACATTAGTTTTAGTATCATCAGCAGATGAAACGGTAACTACCAATACGATGATAACAGCAACAGATGTGTCATTAAATTCTAAGTTAGTAGCTACTTATAGTGAATTAATAAAAAGTAAAAATGTGTTAAGAGAAGTTATCTCAAACTTAAATATAGATTTAGAGGAGGAGATTCTAAAAAATTATATAACGGTTAGTGCCGTAGAAGATACAGAGCTAATTGAGATAACAGTAAGGAATGAAGAACCAAGTAATGCAGCTGTAATAGCCAATGAAATTGCGGAGGTATTCACCGATAAGGTAAAAGAAATTTATAACATCAATAATGTTCAAATAGTAGATAAAGCAGAAATATCATCTGAACCAGCTAATATAAATCATACGAAAGATGTCATTATGTTTGCTAGTATCGGATTAGTGATAGCCATAATTTATGTAATAGTAGCTAATTTGTTAGATACTACAATTAAAACAGCAGAAGATGTTGAAACAGCATATAATATACCAGTTTTAGCATCCATACCAATGATAAAACATTTAGGAAACGAAAGGAAGTAGAAGATAATGAAAAAAGAGGTTGTAGCACATAAAGATCCGAAATCTCCTATTTCGGAGGTTTTTAGGACATTAAGAACCAATATACAATTTATAAGTACTGATAAAAAGACAAAGACTTTACTAATAACATCTACTCTTCCTGGAGAGGGAAAAAGCTGGATAGCTTCTAATCTAGCAGTTACTTTTGCACAAGCGGGAAAAAAAGTAGTATTAATCGATGCTGATATGAGAAAAGGAAGACAATATGTAATTTTTGGTATACCCTCAAAACCAGGTTTATCAAATTACTTATCACAAGTAGGGATAGAAGAAACCAAAAGCAAGTCAAAAGGAATTATAACATGTCTTCAAAAAACAGAAATAAAAAATCTATATGTAATGCCAGCAGGTAGTATACCACCCAATCCTTCTGAATTATTAGTTTCTCAAAAAATGACAAAACTTTTAGAAAAGTTAAAGAAGGTATGTGACATTATTATTATAGATGGTACTCCTTGTGAATTGGTAACAGATGCTGTTGTTTTATCTAGAAT
>CAOJZE010000030.1 GCA_948466095.1 uncultured Clostridium sp. | reverse complement strand
GACATATTAATTGAAAGATATGAAATTAAATATTCAACAATTGTAGTGTTTGATGGCGCAGAATATCAAGTAAAGGCTTCTAATGTAGATAAAAAACACTGGAATGCTTTAAAAGCTTTACAAGATATAGATATGTTTAAAGATAGTGTACAATCAGCAACACCAAAATATGTGACAGTAAATAATGAAAATGAAAGATTGCCTTATCAAGAAATGGAATTTGGAAGAGCCAAATCAGCTATATTTTTTCCTCTTTATATTGATAATGTATATATTGGTTATTGGATTATGGAAAGTGGAACACCACACGATTTCGATAATGTAGATACTACTGTATTAGAGGTTATTAAAGAAAATATCGTTTCTGTCTTAAAAACAGTAGTACACCAAAAAACACTAGAATCGATCGTAAGAAAAGATTTATTTACTGGCTTGTATTCAGAGGAATATTTATATGGAGAAGGAAAAAGAATTATTGACCAATATACCATTTCAACCATATGTATGTTTAAAATAACAAATATTCAAGAGATTAATAGAAAATATTGCAGAGAATTAGGAAATAAGGTAATAACACAAATTAGTCAATATATTATGGAGAATTTATCACAAGATTATGTGTTTGTAAGATATATGGGACCTAAATTTGTGATTGCATTTTCTGGAGTGGAAGCAAGTGGCGTAGCAAGTTTTTTGAATGAAATGAAAGAAAAAGTCGAAAATATGCAAATTGAACTAACAGAGGAGGAACGACAAGAACTAAATTTAGAGGTTAAAATGTCAGGAAAAGAACCAAAGGGCGCAAGCTGTAAAGAAATTGCTATGCCTAAATTGAATTTTGTCATATCTTCTTATTATAAAGGGACTGGCTTAGAAGAAGTGTTAAAGAAATTAGAGGAATATTTAGACCATGCAGATGCACAAGAAAGTGATATAACGAATATATAGTCATCCATTTTTCGTTTATTATATTTTTTATTCATAAAAAATATAATAAACGATAAATAGAAGATAAAGAAGAATAAGAAAGAAGAAGGAGGAAGGAACAATGGAGTTTGACAAGACAATGCATTTTGAGGTAGAAAGAGAAGAAAATCTTAAATGTAGAGAGATTTTAAAAGAAGTATATGAAGCATTAGTGGAAAAAGGATATAATCCAATCAATCAAATTGTTGGTTATATTTTGTCAGGAGACCCAACTTATATTACTAGCCATAAGGATGCTAGAAATAAGATAAGAGCTATTGAAAGAGATGAATTGCTAGAAAAAATGGTAAAAGATTATATAGGGTTAGATGAGAAATAAAGATGAGAATGTTAGGAATTGATTATGGAGAAGCAAGAGTAGGAATAGCGATAACCGATGCCTTAAATATTACAGCACAAGGATTAGAGACGATACAAAGAAATGGCTCTGATAAGGTTATATTAAGAAGGTTAGACGAGATTTTAGCAACTTATGAAATAGAAACCATTGTAGTTGGTATGCCTCTTAATATGAATGGAACCATATCCGAAAGAGCAAAGGTAACAGAAGAATTTATCCATAAATTAAAGTGTAAATATAATCAATTAAAAATAGAAACAGTAGATGAAAGATTGACAACAGTGGAAGCTCATAAGACAATGAATTTTTTAGAGGTTAACAAGAATAAAAAAAGAGATATTGTGGATACTATATCTGCTATGTATATACTAGAGACATATTTAAATAAAAAAGATGTAGGATAAAATTATTTATAAAGTTTAATATATTTTTTATTTGTAACTCTCAACTGCATAAAAAATATATTAAACTTTGTAATAAATAAAAAAACTATCTATAATTTTATAAAAAATAGGAAAATTCATTGAAAATTAATTTAAAATAGGTTATTATATTAATTGTAAAATATAATCAAACAAAATTTGAAAGGAGAAAAGGAATGGAAGAAAACTTTGAAGGAGAAGAATTAGATAACATAGTAATATTAAATGACGAAGAAGGAAATGAAGTAAAATTTGAATTTTTAGACTTAGTAGAATTAGACGAAGAAGAATATGTAGTATTATTACCTGTTACAGAAGAAGGAGAAGAGGACGAAGGGGAAGGAGGAATACTTAATGTAGAAGATACTGATGAAGATTCTGATGAAGAATCTTATGTAAGTATTGAAGATGAAGAAATATTAAATAAAGTATTTGAAATTTTCAAAGAAAAATTCAAAGATGATTTTGATTTTGTAGACTAAGAAACTAGGAAAGAAGGCGGATTTTTCCGTCTTCTTTTTAAAAGAGGGATTAGGACATTATCTACGTCCCCATGTCCTATGTTCCAAAAAGAAAGAGAGGAAAAACAAATGAAAAATTTTTCGACATGGTTATTAGTTATGTTTATGGCAATGTTTTGGGCATTTAGAATTATCGTTGCTGTTACCTATGAATTAGGAGCAGATTTTGGAGGAATTGAACCTTTGAATCAAACATTGGAAATCATTTTATTATTTGTGGTATTAGCATGTATGCTACTTATTATAAAAAGGAAAATGATAGGTGCCCTTATCTATTTATTAGGTTATGGCATGTATTTTGGAACCAATTTAATGACAGGAATCACAACCTTAATAACAGCTAATTCAGATATGAATATGTCCAATGCGGGAATGTATCTAAATACCTTTATAGCATTGATAGGAATTACCATACCAGTAGCAGTGTTGTTTGACCTATTATTAGATAAAAGTAGAAAGGCAAATCCAAAGGACAAAAAGACAGATTGGTTCTATAAAAATGAACAGTTTGATAGAGAAATGGATGATAGAGCAGATAAAAATAATTATAGAACATTGTAAATTATTTATTTTTTAACAGCGAAGAATTTTAAATGAATGGAGAAAATAAAAACTATGACAATAGTAGGAATTATAGGAAAACCAATTAATGATGCGAAATCTTTGTGGACAAAACAAAAGATAACAGATGATTTTAGAAAGCTAATGATTAAAAATGATGCTGTTGCTATTGGCGTTTTGCCAACCAACATGAATTATAATGAAGAAATGACTGAAAAAGAAAAGAAAAATTTCCATAGTATTTTAAGTTTATGTAATGGATTTATTTTGCAAGGTGGTTGGCAAACGGGAGAACATGAAATTTATGTTGCCAAATATGCAATTGAAAATGATATTCCGTTATTGGGAATTTGTTGTGGAATTAATAATATGCTATTTTCACAAGGTGATTGTGTTCAAAAAGAAAGAGATGAATCGCATAATGTGTATGATAAAGATTATAGGCATGATATTATGATTGAAGAAACATCAAGATTATATAAATTATTGGGTGAGAATAAAAAAGTAGGTGTTAATAGTATTCATAATGTTATGATAAAAGATGGTGATGTGAAACATTTTGATATTGTGGCACATGATTTAGAAGGATTTGTAGAGGCAATAGAGTTAAAAGATAAAAGATTTTGTTTTGGCTTAAAATGGCATCCAGAAATTATGGAAGAAGAGAGCATGCAAAATATTTTTAAAGAATTTGTTAAAGCATGTAAACAAATTGAAAAAGAGGTTAAATAAATGAATAATAGTGAAGAAATGATTCCTAAGATGAACATCAATTGGTATCCAGGACATATGGCAAAAACCAAGAGACAAATACAAGAAGATTTAAAAATAATAGATATTGTAATAGAATTGCTAGACGCTAGAATACCAATTTCTAGTCAAAATCCAGATATAGCAAGTATTACAAAAGGAAAAAAGAAAATAATTGTATTAAATAAATGTGACTTAGCAGATGAAAAGCAAAATCAATTATGGTTGCAATATTTTGAAAAGAAGGGCATACCAGCTGTAGCAACAGATGCCAACTCAGGAAAAGGAGTTGACCAATGCATCCGAAAAATTGAAAACATCATGAACACAGATTTACAAGAACAAGCTGACAAAGGGAGAATTGGAAGAAAAATAAGAGCGATGATATTAGGAATACCAAATGTTGGGAAATCATCCTTTATCAATCGAATTTCCAAAAGAACAACAGCAGGAGTAGGAAACAAACCAGGAGTAACCAAGCAAAAACAATGGATTCGAATCAATGACAAAATAGAATTGCTAGATACACCAGGGGTATTGTGGCCCAAATTTGAAAGTGAAGAAGTTGCTTTGAACTTAGCTTTCACAGGAACCATCAAAGAAAATATATTAGAAAGAGTAGAGATAGCTTATTATCTAACAAAATTTTTAATAGAAAATGACAGAACCAAGCTATGTGAAAGATATAAAATTTCAGAACAGTTTATTGAAGAGATGCTTGCACAAGAACAACCAGAAAACGAGAATATCTATGAAATTATGCTTGCTATAGGAAGAAAAAGAGGTTGCATCATTTCTGGAGGCAACATAGACGAAGAAAAAACAGCAAGAATTCTATTAGACGAATTCAAGAATGGAATTATTGGAAAAATCACTATAGAAAATCCAAGCTAAATTACAGATGCAAAACAAATAAAATAAAAAAGGAAGTAAAAAATGGAAGAATGGATTCATTTAGATAGACCAGAAGAAGAAATCAATCTTCTATCACCATTAACTTGGGCGTATGTAGGAGATTGTGTGTATGAATTATATATAAGGACGAATCTGGTTAATAAGACAAATTTAAAACCACACAAGTTGCATATCGAAACAATCAAATATGTAAAAGCAAAAAGCCAAGCAAAACTTTTAGAGAAAATTCATGATAAATTGACGGAAGAAGAAAAAGATATCGTAAGACGCGGTAGAAATGCGGAAAGCCATCATTTACCTAAAAATGCTAATGTGCAGGAATATAAATATGCGACTGCTTTTGAAGGCTTGATTGGTTATTTATATTTGACAAAACAGTTCAAAAGGTTGAAAGAGATTTTGGATTTAGCTGTTTAAAAATTTCTTTTTAGTAGTTGACGAAACCAAAAAAAAATGATATAACTAATAAGTATTGACAAGGCCCCTTGGTCAAGCGGTTAAGACGCCACCCTCTCAAGGTGGAATCATGGGTTCGATTCCCGTAGGGGTCACCAAAACTTCCAAAAGAAGTTGAAAGTCAGGTGGAAAAATGCAAGACAAATATCAATTAACGAAGCAAGAAAATATATTTTTAGCTAAAAAAATGATAGTAAACAACATATACAGCAATGCTAGAATAGAAGGATGTAATGTCACATTTCCTGAAACAGAAACCATTTTAAATGGAGTGAATGTACCAAACCTAAAATTAGATGATATACAATGTATTTTAAATTTAAGAGATGCATGGAAATACATAATAGCAACCATAGAAAAGGAATTTAATTTAGAATATATATGCCAAATAAATGAATTCGTAGCAAGAAATGAATCTTTGCAATGGGGAAGCTTACGAACAGGGAAAGTATTAATATCAGGGACAGAATATGTACCAGATATACCAAAAGAACAAGAGGTAAAAACAAAACTAAATGAGATTCTAGCAATAGAAAATGTTACAACTAGAGCTATTAAATATATGCTTTATGGTATGAGAAATCAATTATTTTGGGATGGAAATAAACGAACCAGTTTGATAAGTGCTAATAAAATTTTAATTCAAAATGGAAAAGGTATTTTAATGGTACAAGACAAACATTTAAAGGAATTTAGTCAATTATTAACACAATATTATGATACAAACCAAAGTGAAAAAATAGAAGAGTTCTTATACAATTATTGTATTTTTGGAATTGATGAATAAAAGATTTAAAAGGGAGTAGCTTTATATTACTAATCAACAGTCGCGATATAGTAGATATATCTGGTTAGTAAGCTATTTAAATATAGTAAGCGAGACTTTTAAAAGGAATACGAAAAGGTTTCCTTTTAAAAGTCTTTTGTTATGAATGCGGTTATAATATTTTTCAGTTTATTCTATTTTTTATTGGTAACTCCCAACTACATAATACACTGTAAATCAAATTTTTATAAACTTTATAAAAATTTGGTAACAGTCTATAATTTGTTGGTCCCCCCGAATTGTTACTGCATAAAAAAAGAATAAACTGAAAGATAAATTAAAATTACAACATAAATGTTACAAAAATGTAAAAACTATAAAAAACGGAGTTAAGTTTTCTAAGCGATGTAATCGCAAGAAAATCTAACCTTCGCATAATTATATTGTAAGAAAAGGAGATGGTCTAAGTTGAAAAAGAACAAATGGTTCAACCAAGAAATTAAAGAAGTAGAAGCAGATCTACAAACCAATCAAGAAAAAGGATTAAGCAAAGAAGAAATCGAAAAAAGGCAAGAAAAATATGGACTGAATCAATTAAAAGCAGCCAAAAAGAAAACTTTATTACAAAGATTTGCTGACCAATTCAAAGACTTTTCTATTATTGTCTTAATCATAGCAGCCATTGTATCAGGTGCTGTTGGCATTGCAGAAGGAGAAGGAATTACAGATACTATCATCATTTTAATTGTAGTGGTAGTAAATGCTATCATTGGAGTTAGTCAAGAATCCAAAGCAGAAAAATCATTAGAGGCATTACAAAAACTAACTGACCATGCCTCTAAAGTAATCAGAAATGGAGAAATTATTGTAATCCCTGCCAAAGAACTAGTACCAGGAGACATTGTCGTATTAGATACAGGGGATTATATTCCAGCCGATTTAAGAATTATCGAAGCTGTCAATCTAAAATCACAAGAAGCTTCCTTAACAGGAGAATCGGTACCAGTCGAAAAAACTGCCGAAAAAATTGATGGAGAAGAAATCGGAATTGGTGATAGAGTGAATATGTTATTTTCCTCTAGTTTAGTGACTTATGGTAGAGGAAAAGGAATCGTAGTAGAAACTGGTATGACAACCGAAGTGGGAAAAATTGCAGGAATGATAAACAATACCGAAAAACAAGAAACACCATTACAACAAAAACTAAATAAATTAGGAAAAACCTTAGGAATTGCAGCATTAGCCATCTGTGTATTTATCTTTTTCATAGGATTAATACAAGGAAAAGAACCAATTCATATGTTTATGACAGCAGTCAGCCTTGCTGTGGCAGCGATTCCAGAGGGATTAGTTGCCGTATCTACCATTGTTTTGGCGATTGGTGTGCAAAAGATGGTCAAGAAAAATGCGATTGTAAAAAGATTGCCAGCTGTTGAAACACTAGGAAGTGCAACTGTAATTTGTTCTGACAAAACGGGAACTTTAACACAAAATAAAATGACAGTAGAAAAGATATTCATTAACAGTCAAACAGAAGATTTAGAAAACATAAAAGATAACAATGAAGATGTAAAAAAATTAGTGTATGCTAATATGCTATGTAATGATACAAAAATTTCAAAAGATGGCACCTTAACAGGAGACCCAACAGAAACGGCATTAGTAGACATGGCATTCAAATTAGATTTTGACCCTAGCATTTATGATACAACACCTCGTTTAAATGAAATTCCATTTGATTCTGATAGAAAATTAATGACAACCATCAATGAACAAAATGGAAAATATATCGTTTATACCAAAGGTGGAGTAGACGAATTATTAAAAAGATGTCATTCTTATTTATTAAAGGGAGAAATTAAGCAAGACTTGGACAATTATGCGATTACCATTCGAGAGCATAACGAAGGAATGGCAAAAGAAGCCTTAAGAGTGTTAGCTTGTGCCTATAAAGAAATTGACCATAAGCCAACGGATGAAGAAATGGAGAACATGGAAAATGATTTAACATTCATTGGTATGGTGGGAATGATTGACCCACCAAGAGAAGAAGCCAAAGTAGCAGTGGAAAAATGTAAAACAGCAGGCATCAAAACGGTGATGATTACAGGAGACCACAAAATAACAGCAACAGCTATTGCAAAAAAATTAGGTATTTCAGAAAAAGAAGAAGAAGCTATTACAGGGCTAGAACTTGAAAAAATGTCAGATGAAGAATTAGAAAAGAAAGTAAGACAATTTTCTGTTTATGCTAGAGTATCACCAGAACATAAAGTAAGAATTGTAAAGGCATGGCAAAAAAACGGAGAAATCGTTGCTATGACTGGTGATGGAGTCAATGACAGCCCAGCCTTGAAAACATCAGATATCGGCTGTGCGATGGGAATGGTAGGAACTGATGTAGCAAAAGAAGCAGCAGATGTCATTTTGACAGATGATAACTTTGCAACCATTGTTTCAGCAGTAGAAGAAGGAAGAAGAATTTACGATAATATTTTAAAAGTAATTCAATTTTTATTATCTAGCAATGTAGGAGAAATTGTGGTATTATTTTTAGCAACCTTGTGTACGCCTTTATTTGCTAATTGGTTTGGCATTACCGATATTTCTCGTTTAGAAATTTTATTACCAATTCATATTTTATGGATTAACCTAGTAACCGATTCGCTTCCTGCTTTGGCATTAGCCTTTGACCCAGCCAATTCAGATATTATGAAACGAAAACCAACCAAACCAGGAAAGGGAGTATTTACGAAAGGAATGACTTGGCGCGTGATTTATCAAGGGGCAATGATTGGACTTTTAACATTAGCAGCCTTTATGATTGGTTTAGCCACAACGACAACGCCAATTGACGGATTGACTTTGGACGAGTCTAAAATAGAAGTGGGGCAAACAATGGCATTTGTGACTCTTGCTTTATCAGAATTAGCTCATGTATTTAATGTAAGAGATAATAAAAAATCATTGTTCAAAACAAAAGTATTGAATAATACGAAATTGATTGGGGCAATTGTTGCATCCGCAGCTTTGATGCTTGTGATTCTTGCCATACCTGCTTTGAGAACTATTTTTAGCATTCCAGTGCTTCCAACACAGAATATCATAGAATTGGTAGCTTTGATTTTGGCTCCTATCGTTATTGTGGAATTGTTTAAGTTGTTTCATATTAATACGGCGAAAGATGAATAAAAAAGTAAAAAACTATGTACAATTGTTATGCAAAGTGTTAAAATCATTATACCAGTAAAAACTGGAAAATAGAATAATAGATATTCATCTCCATGATGCAAGGGATATCAGAATAATTATGACTGCCTTTTATATGATGAAAGTGCAGTCGGAGGAAGAGATGTCTCAGAAAAAATTGATTTGCTATACCGATATTAATTGCTGTACATGGGCGATAGGTTTAGTAGAACAAGAAGAGGTAGTAGCAACACTAAGGATAATGGAAACATTTTTAAATTATGACACAGAGCAAAATTTAATGAAAGAACGAACAGGAAATTTTCCTTCGGATGAGGAATAGCGAAATTTTTGCCGAAATAAGATTTGAAAAAGTCAAGAAAAAGCATAGTTATATGCTTATAAAAGGGATACTTTGTGTGTATCCCTTTTATGATAATAAAGAAAATAAATAGCAACCGAAACTTAAAAGCAACCAATTGGTTGCTATTTTTTCATATTTATGCTAATATAATTCTATAAAAAGGAAAAGCTAATAAGGATACAATTCCAAGCAGATTTGTGCCTTAAGAGAGGAATGAAACTAAAAATGGAAAAATCAGCTCTATTAGAAAAACGAGAATTTTACCAAAACAATAAAAATAAGCTAAGCAAAGAAATACAAGAAAAAATAGAAAAAGCATTTGACATCGACTTTACCTATCATTCTACCACAATCGAAGGAAACACTTTATCGTTAATCGAGACAAAAGCTGTCATAGAAGACAAAATAAGCATTGGTGGAAAAGAATTAAGGGAAATCTATGAAGTAGCCAATCATAGTAAAGCATATGAATATAGTAAGAAATGCATAGAGAAAAAAGAAAAACTAACAGAAGAAAGAATCAAAGACATTCATCAAATCTTAACAGAAAATATCTTACCAGGAGGAATTTATCGTCACACAGATGTGATGATAACAGGAGCAACACACACACCTCCCACACCAAATGAAATGTACAATCAGCTAAGATTTTTTTATGAAGATTTAAGGAAAAAAGAAGAAATCATGGGAGCCATTGAATTATCAACTTGGACACATGCTGAATTCGTAAAAATACATCCATTTCCAGACGGAAACGGACGAACTGCAAGGTTAATTATGAATTATCAATTAATGGCGAAGGGATTTTTACCAATCATTATCAGAGTAGAAGACAGACTAGAATATTACAATCATTTGGATTTGTATGCTACAACGGGAAATTTAAAACCTTTCATGCAAATGATAGAAGAATTAGAAGAAAAGAGATTGGATAAAATCAATCAAATCATAAAACAAGAAATAGAAAATCAGGGAGGACAAACAAGTGAAAAATAAATTTTATGTAACAACACCCATTTATTATCCAAGTGGAAGATTTCACATAGGAACAGCCTATACCACTGTATTAGCAGACAGTATCAAGCAATACCACAAACTAAAAGGGGAAGACGTCTATATGCTAACAGGAACCGATGAACATGGACAAAAAATCGAGCAAAAAGCCAAAGAAGCCAACCAAACACCAAAAGAGTACGTAGACGGAATGGCAAAAATGGCAAAAGAACTGTGGGTAAAAATGGGAATTGAATACGATGACTATATTCAAACTACAGAAGAAAGACACGAAAAAATCGTACAAAAAATATTTGACCGATTTATGGAGCAAGGAGACATCTACAAAGGAGAATATGAAGGTTGGTACTGTGTGCCTTGTGAAACCTATTTTACGGAAACACAATTAGTGGATGGAAAATGTCCAGATTGTGGCAGAGAAGTACAATTAATGAAAGAAGAATCTTACTTTTTCAACATGAAAAAATATGTGGACAGATTATTAAAATATTATGAAGAACATCCAGATTTTATTAGGCCAGAATACAGAAAAAATGAAGTCATCAATAATTTTATCAAACCAGGATTAGAAGATTTATGTGTTACCAGAACATCATTTGATTGGGGAATTAAGGTACCCAAAGACCCAAAACATGTTATCTATGTATGGTTAGATGCCTTAACAAACTATATTACAGCATTGGGATACTTATCAAAAGATGATACCTTGTTCCAAAAATATTGGCCAGCCGATTTACAAATTGTAGGAAAAGACATTGCAAGATTCCATCTCATTTATTGGCCAATTTTCCTAATGGCATTAGACTTGCCATTACCCAAAACCATTCTAGTCCATAACTGGATTATGATGAAAGACGGAAAAATGTCAAAATCCAAAGGAAATGTTATTTATCCAGAAACCTTAATCGAACGATATGGATTAGATAGTGTTCGATATTTCTTATTAAGAGAAATGCCAGTTTCACAAGATGGTATCTTTTCGCCAGAAGCCTTTGTCGAAAGATACAATTTTGACTTATGCAACGACTTAAGTAATCTTTTAAATAGAACGGTATCTATGGTCAACAAATATTTCGAAGGAAATGTTCCACAATATAATGGAACACCAAATGAGGTAGACAAAGAACTAGAAGAATATACGTTATTACAAATTGAGAAATTTGAGGAAAAATGGAACCAATATGAAATCGCTAATAGTATTCAAGAAATTTGGAATCTAGTCGCTAGAACCAACAAATACATTGATGAAACCATGCCATGGGCTCTAGCCAAAGAAGAACAAACAGAAAAATTAGCCTCTTGCATGTATCATTTGATTGAAAATTTGAGAAAGATTGCTATTTTAATCCAACCGTTTATGAAAGAAACGGCTAATAACATTTTTCGACAAATTGGCATTCAAGAAGATACTATGAAAAATTGGGAAAATTTAAAGGAATATGACAAAATTCAAAATACGAAAGTAATTGAAAAGGGAGAACCTATTTTCATGAGATTAAAAGCAGAAGAAGAAATTGAATTTTTAAAAAATATGATGAAAAACTAAACCAATCTTGTGACAAGAGGGGCGCCCCTTTTTGTCACATGCAAACAAAATTAATAAAAGGTTATTCTATTTTTTAGGAAACAACATCTCGGGGGAACCAACAAGCTACAGTCTGTTAAGAATCTACAGACTGATAGATACTTGGGAGTTGCAAATAAAAAATAGAATAACCTTTTAAAAAATAATCGATGTGACAAAAAGGGACGCCCCTCTTGTCACAAAATTGTTTCATTTTTTTTGCAAATAGGCTACTAAAAAATCGAAATATGGTGTATAATATAGGAAAATGAAATAAAAAGAAATGGAGCAGAAATGGTAATAGATGAAATTGATAATAATAACATATACATGCAAACCACAGAAACACAAATAAGTACAAAAGAAATAGTAACAACAATTATAGTAATTTTATTAATTTTTATCTTAATTGGTTTAATCATGATAGCAAAAAACTCTATGATTATCATCCAGCAATCTAAAATTTTTGAGCAATATAAAACACAATTAATGGTCTTACAAAAACAGGAAGAAGAAAGAAAAGCAGAAATAGAACGAAGAAAACAAGAAAAAATGCCAAAACTAACACAAGCACGGAAAAGATAATATGGAACATATCTATCATTCAGAAACCAAAAGAGTTTTTTTAACGTTTGATGATGGACCATCTCCAGTAACACCAGCTATTTTAGATACCTTAAAACAAGAAAAAATCAAAGCCACATTTTTTGTATTAGGTGCCAGAGTAAATGCCATGCCAGAAATGGTAAAAAGAGCATATCAAGAAGGACATTATATCGCAAATCATGGATATTCCCACACTTATTCTGCGATTTATTCTTCACCACAAGCCGTATTAGATGAATTTAATCAATGCGATAATGCAGTAAAAAATGCAATTGGTGTGCCAGAATACAATTCCCATTTATTTCGATTTCCAGGTGGATTGCCAGGAGGAAAATATGTAGATATTAAAAACCAAGCAAAGGAATTATTAGCACAAAACGACATATTACATATTGACTGGAATGCCCTTACAGGAGATGCGGAAACAACTGAGCCAACCGTAGAATTTGAAATGGCCAGAATGCAAGAAACGGTAGAAAATAAAAACAGCGTGGTGCTTTTAATGCATGATGCGGAAACAAAAAAGGCAACAGCAGAGGCATTATCACAAATTATTAATTGGTTTAGAGAAAACGGTTACGAATTTAAGAATTTTTATGAAATCATACAATGAAGGGAGAGAGAAGCTTGCCTAAGAAAATAGAAAAAACAGAAAGCATAGAAGAAAAATTAGAATATTTAGGATTAGATTTAGAGAAAATACCAGCTAGTATCAAAAAATTTGAACCCTTAGAATTTAGAATTCCTAAATTTTACGACGAAAAGCAATATAGACAATATCGCTATATTCCGATTAAAGATATTCAAATATTATTGTCGCCCACCAACCGTTTAGATGAAATAGAAGAAAAATATAAGAAAGCCAGCCCATTGGCAGATTATTTAGATAGTAAAAAAGAAGAAAATATTATTAAACACACTACTTTTCTCAATATGTTAAAGCAAATACAAATAGAGGACATTGAAAAAGTAGAAAAAGAGCAGGAAAACTTGAATAAAAAAATCCCTTTCAAAGTAAAATTTGAAGGAAATTATCTATGGCAAATTTATTATTCAGAAAATACAGATAAATATTTTATGCTCGTACCAACAGAAGATTCTGATTATTCCACTTTTTTTTATTTATTAAAAAAGCAATTAGAAAGAAGAAGAACTGGAAAAATTTTTGTTCCTATTAGAAATGTTGGATATGGGAAAGAATACTTAAAAAAATCAGAATTTGAAGACATTGAAAACTATTTATGGCTTTTTACAAAAGACTGGCCTTTAATCTATGAAGTATATGACAAAAACGATAATTTAAGTATACAGATTGTAGGAGAAACAGAGGTATATGAAAGAATAAAAAGTCCTTACAAAATCAAATTAGAGAGTAAAGAAGAAGCAAATCAATTTTATAAACTAATTAAGGCAATGTTTATTTTGCAAACAGAATTGCCACACTATTTTACCTTTAAAACCGATATTGGCAAATCAGGAGAAATCAAATTTTTGATTGAAAAAAGAAAAATAGACTATGAAAATATTGTCGAATGGATTAATAAGGAATATCAATTAGGAGAAAGCAGATGTCAGAAAGCGAATCGATTAATCCGAACCAATGAAAGAAAGTTAGAAAATTTAAAAGCAGAAATAGCAGCACAAGAAATAGAATATCTTGCCAAAGAAAAACAGATTTCTACTTTTTTGGAATGTAAAAAGTCATTTTTTGGGAAATTCAAATATTACTTTAAATATAGTAAAAAGAAAAATAAGGGAGAAATAAAAGAGAAAATACAGGAAGAAGAAAAAACTACCAAGAGAAAGAGAAAAAACCAGCAACCAATCGAAATCAATGATAAGGAAGAGATTACGAATAAAGAAAATTATACCATTGAAGAATTAGTGGATTTATATCGAGAATTTGAAAAACTAGAAAATAAGTTAAAAAACATTATGATGGACATCAATAGCCTTAAACTAAAAAGAAAAAATATGGCGAAGAAAATTAAAAATGCAACTTTATTTATTGAAGAGATAGATAGTCATAAAAAAAGTATATTTGAATTTTGGAAATATAGTAATAAAGATGAAATGGCAACCTTACCAGAAGGAGAAGAAGAGGAAGTTAATATTATCAAAAGAATTACTAGATTTTTTGATTACGATGAAGATATTGAAAAATTTGGAAAAACAATGGATAAAATACAAAGAAAGGTTTTATCAAAACAAGAAACAGATAGTATCTATATAACCTCTACGGAACTGATAGAAATTATGAATAAAGTGAAAAAGAATGAGGTATTGCCAAAAGAAATAACAGCTAGTTTAAATAGTTTGAAAAAACAAGCGATACAGGAAAAAACTTTAATGGAAAATGATGAATTTGATATTTTTGGAGGAATGATACAAGATTTATCTAAGGTATCTAAAATAAATAATCAAAAGCATAGAGAACTGGCAAAAGATAAATTTGCGATTTTAGATATTAATAAAAATACAGAACAAATAGGCTATAAACTGACCTTAAAAAAACAGATAGAAAATATAAAAACAGCATTAGAAAAGGTAGTTATTTCGGAAGCTTTACCAGTATATAAAGCAATACAAGATAATTTATTAGATGACAAACAGATTAATGTATTTGATATCAATCCAGAGGCAGAAATGAAAGAGACAATCCAACAAAAAGAAGCTAAAATTAATTTTTACAAAATTAATTTAAAACAGGGTACAAATGCCGTAAGTTTTACCAATTGTATTTTTTATGATAACCAAAATAGAACTTTGCCAATTGGGCAAGATTTGTCTACTAAAATTTTAGTAGATGTGTCTAAATTAAATATGGAATTAAAGGAGAAGAATTCTTTTAAAATGGTTGATTTTGAGGGCCAAGATGAAGATTTTTCAAATATTAAAATAAAAACTATTACTGTTTTTGAGTATGAAGGATAGAAAAGAACGAAAAAGCCTCTTTTGCATATAATGAATTAATGATAGCAAGGGAGGTTTTTTTATGGTGAAAAAAGGAAAGCCAATATTGGTATATTTTATCATTTTAGCATTTGTATTTTTTGTCAATATTAATATGACATATGCCATCACACCAAGCTCCAATCCACAATATCAAGGCGTGGATGTAAGTGATTGGCAAGGATACATAGATTACGGGCAAGTACGTGCTAGCGGAATTGAAGTGGTATATATCAAAGCAAGTCAAGGGAGTAGTATTAAAGACCCCTATTTTGATATTAATTACGAAAATGCGAAAGCCAATGGCTTAAAAGTAGGATTTTATCATTTTTTAACAGCAACCAATACACGGAGAAGCCGAACAACAAGCCCAATTTTTTGCTTCTGTGATAGCTGGCAAACAGCCAGACTGTAAGTTGGTTATGGATTATGAGGTTTTTGGTGGAGTGGGCATAGAGGAGTCAAATAACATAGCCCAAGTTTTTCTAGAAAGTGTTAAACGATTAACCAATAAAGAAGTAATCGTATATAGTGATTTATCCAATGCTAGAGACCGATTCAAT
>CAOJZE010000029.1 GCA_948466095.1 uncultured Clostridium sp. | reverse complement strand
AAAACAACAAAACAAAAAATAAAACACAAACAAAAACCAGCACCCACTGAAAATATTGATTTTGCAATAATCATTTATTTTATCATAACAGCATCATCAGGAACTTATATTTCGAATCAAATTGATGAAATACTAGATGGATATGCAGCTCAAACAGTAGGATTACAAGCAGGAGATAAAATTGTAGAGGGTAATGGGCAAACAATCAAGAGTAAAAAGGACTTAAATGAGGTAGTAGAAAAGTCACAAGGTAAGGAAATAATAACAAAAATTGAAAGAAATGGAGAAATCATAGAATATAAGATAAAACCAAGTGAAATAAAGTCTAAAGTGACAGGAATTTATTTAGATGATAAATGTAAGATTGTGGCTGTTCAAAAAGGTAGCAGTTCAGAGCGTCAAGGAATACAGGCAAATGACATGTTGCTAAAGGTGAATGGAGTTAGCGTGAATGGTGATAGAAACATTGCTTTACAAGAAATTAGTCAAAAGGGTGTTAATACGATGACGCTTATGGTGCAAAGAGGGCAAGAGGAGATAGCAATAGAATTGACCCCAGATTATGAAACTAATTATATACTAGGAATCAATTTGAGACCAGCAGAAGATAATTTTGCCAATCGATGCATCAATGGTGGTATGCAAACACAAGAATTTCTTGTGTCAATTGTGGATAATCTAAAACAATTATTGACAGGAAATGTAGGGGTAGATCAAATGATGGGTCCAGTTGGCATTTCAGAAGTGGTTGCCAAAACAAATGGGATAAGAGAATTTTTTGAAATGATGGCACTAATTTCTTTATCTTTGGGAGTAACAAATTTATTGCCAATTCCAGCACTAGATGGAGGAAAGATTTTAATTTTATTGATAGAAGCCATTCGAAGAAAGCCGATGAAACAAGAAACAGAAGTGAATATACAATTATTAGGATTTGCTATTTTAATAGCCTTATCGTTATATGTAACTTACCATGATATTTTGAGAATTTTCTAACAAATGCAAAAATACAAAGGAGAAAGGAATGGACGAAAAAACGAAAGCGATTATGAAAAAAAGAAACATGAAATTATACCCAATCTATGAGATGTTTGGGTTAGATTTCATGTTTTATTATGTCATTGAATTACTTTTCTTTATGCAAGTAAAAGGATTAACAGCAGCAGATGTTGTATTGTTAGAATCCTTTTATGCTGCATTTTCTATTGTAATGCAATTTGTAGTCGTTATTATTGCTAATAAAATAGGAAAAAAGAAAAGTATTGTATTACGGCAATACTCTCAATTTATTGGAGTTAATCATCATACTATTTGGAAATTATTTTGGTTTATTTATTCTAGCAAAAGCAATCAATGCCATGGGATTTGGTTTGAAAAATATTAGTGAAGCTACTTTTTTAAATAGTACCCTTCCAAAAACGAAAAGAAAAGGAGAAATTTTTACTAAAATAGATGGAAAGGGTTATGCCAAATATTCTTATTTTAAAGCAACTAGTACCTTAATAGCAGGTTTTTTATTTGATGTCAATCCGTTTATTCCTGTCATTTTATGTGTGTCTTGTGTTATCTTTACCATTATCATTGCTATGAATTTTAATGAAATACAAGAAGATGTAGGAGAACCAAAAAAACAAAATAGTAGTATCCAAAATGTAAAGCAAGGTTTTGTGTTTATTTTTCAATCCAAAAGATTGAAAGCATTGCTTCTTATGATAGCTATGATATGGGCCTTGTTATGTGTAGAGTCTACCTATAAAACAGCATTGTTAAAAGAGATTGGTATATCAGCAGGCATGATTGGTATGATAAATGCTTTCATGGAAATGGTGAAAGGAATGTATGCCACAAAAGCCAATGAGTTTAATAAAAAGTATTCCAATCACTTATTAACAGGGATAGCTCTTTGCATTACTTTTATTATGGTCATAAATGGAATAATTACATTAGTTAGTGTAGATGATAGAATACAAGCTATGCTAATTACCGTTTTAAGTACTATGATTTATATTTCTAAGGGAATTTATCAGATTATTAAAAAGAGATATATGGCTAATTTTGTGAAACCAAATACCTTAGTACAAATTTATTCTGCTAATTCAATTGTTGATAATTTGGTGAGAATGTTCGTTTCTTATGTTGCTTCTGTTACTTTGAATTTTATGAATATTCGATATGCTACTTTGTTTATGGGTGCTGTGTTTACTGGTGTGGTGTGCTTGATTTCACTGTATATGAAGAGTAGAGTGGGATTGAAGCCAGAAGAGTATGACGAGAAAGATGTAGAAATGATTAAGTAAAAAAATTGCAAAAAACATTTGACAAATAGAAGCATTTAATAGATAATATAGTTATAAAAAATATACATGAGAAAAATGATAAAAGAAACAAAGGAGGAATTGATAAAATGTACGTATTTAACAAAATTACGGTAAATCCACAACTACCAAAAAGAATCGAAAAATTATCAGAAATCGCCAATAATTTATGGTGGTCATGGAACACAGAATTTTTAAGATTATTTCAAAAAATAGACAGAGATTTATGGGAGCAATCTGACAAAAACCCAGTCAAATTTTTAAAACATGTATCACAAGAAAAACTAGAAAAAGTAGCAAAAGATGTAGCCTTCTTAAAAGAATATGACAAAGTCGCAGAAAACTTTGAAGGTTATATGAATAGCAAAAGTACATGGTTTTCCAACAAATATCCAGAAAACAAAAACGATTTAATCGCCTATTTTTCAGCTGAATATGGGCTAGATCAAACCATACCAATCTACTCAGGAGGATTAGGTATTTTATCTGGTGACCATTTAAAATCAGCCAGTGATTTAGGAATTCCATTGGTAGCAGTAGGGCTATTATATAAAAATGGATACTTTAATCAAAAAATAAATGGATATGGACAGCAAGAAACCGAATATCATAATATTGACTTATGTGATATGCCAATTCATCCTGTAAAAGATGAAAAAGGGGAAGATTTAATCATCTATGTTAAATTTCCAAAAAGAAGATTGTATCTAAAAGTATGGCAAATTAATGTAGGAAGAGTCAAATTATATTTGTTAGACTCTGACATAGAAAAAAACAACCAAGAAGATAGAGATGTAACCTTACGTTTATATGGTGGAGACCAAGAAATGAGAATACGTCAGGAAATTGTTTTAGGTATGGCAGGAGTGAACTTATTAACCAAATATTTAAACGTAAATCCTACCATATATCATATGAATGAAGGACATTCAGCCTTTTTAAATTTAGAAATCATCAAAAATATTATCAAAGAAAAGCAAGTTTCTTTTGAGGTGGCAAAAGACATAGCAAGTTCAAAAACAGTATTTACAACGCATACGCCAGTACCAGCTGGAAATGACATTTTCCCATTAGCGTTAGTGGAAAAATATTTTAAAGATTTCTGGCCAAGATTAGGACTTTCTAGAGAGGAATTCTTAAAATTAGGAATGAAGCCAGGAGTAGACTTAGAAGAAGGCTTTAACATGGGGATTTTGGCATTAAAAATTGCAGGTAAGAAAAATGGAGTTAGTAAGCTACATGGAGCAGTATCCAGAGAATTGTTTGGCGAAATCTGGCCAAATATAGCAGCCAATGAATCTCCAATTGAATATGTAACCAATGGTATTCATACTTGTTCATGGTTAGCACCTAAGATGAAAGAATTATACAATAAATATTTAATTCCATATTGGCAAGATAATATGTATCAAGACCATGTATGGGAAAAAATCAAAAATATTCCAGATGAAAAACTATGGGAAGTACATAATGATAGAAAAGCCAAATTATTGAAATTAGTAAAAGATAGTACATCAGAGAGATTAAGACGTTCAGGATATAGTTACGAGGAAATCAATGAAATCGTTTCGAAACTAAATCCAGAGGCTTTGACCATAGGATTTGCGAGAAGATTTGCTACTTATAAAAGGGCAACCTTAATCTTTAAAGATTTAGAAAGAATTACACAAATATTAAATAATGAAAATAGACCAGTTCAAATTATATTTGCTGGAAAAGCTCATCCAGCCGATAAAGAAGGACAAGACTTAATCAAATACATTCACGAAATATCTATGATGCCTCAATTTAAAGGAAAAATCTTCATCTTAGAGAATTATAATATTGCTATGTCAAGATATTTAATCAGTGGTGTCGATGTTTGGCTAAACAATCCAAGAAGACCAATGGAGGCATCTGGAACGAGTGGACAGAAGGCATCGGTTAATGGTGTTATCAATTTCAGTGTTCTAGATGGTTGGTGGGCAGAAGGCTATACTCAAACCAATGGATGGACGATTGGAACCAACGCCGAATATGAATCTTATGAGGCACAAGATATAGCAGATAGTCAAAGTATGTATCGTACTTTAGAAGATAAGATTATACCTACTTATTATGAAAAAGACAAAGAAGGATTGTCTTCAAAATGGTTAGAAATTATGAAAAATTCTATTGTCACAACAGGAGGAAAATACAGTACAGCCAGAATGTTAGTGGATTATACCAATAACCTATATATACCACTTTGTAATTTAACGAAAAAGTATTATTCTGATGTTGACAATGTAGCTGGTTACAACTCTTGGAAAAAAGACTTATATATGAACTGGAAAGATATCAAAATAACACAAGTTGATAATCTAGACAATATAACCATTGATGCCGGAAACAATATTGAAGTTGCTTGTGAGGTAGAATTACCTAATATCAATATTGAAAATATTGTGGTTGAAGTCTATTATGGAAAAATTTTGGAAAATGGTGTAGTAGAAAATGTTAGTATTATACCAATGAAATTACAAGACCAAGATGAGGAAAATAAGAAATACTATTTTACAGCAAAAATTGAATTAACAACAGGAGGAGATTATGGTTATACGTTTAGAGTTATGCCAAAACATGAAATGTTATTGGAGTCTGCTAATTTAGATTTAGTTAAATGGATAACAAAATGAGACAAGGGGGACAGGTTTCAACTGTCTCATTTTTCATGCCATTTTTTGTTATATTTTGTCAAATCTTTCTTTCGAGTTTTTTCGATAAAATTTTTGAGACATTTGAAACCTGTCCCCCTTGTCTCATTACGGAAATAAGGGATAGAAGAAAAGAAACGAGGAAATATTGCAAAATGATTTCAAAAAAGATAACAAATTGTAAAATTACCCACAAAACCTTAAGCAAATAAGTCATTTTAAGAAATAAAATAGAAAAAAACAGTCCCTATTATTGAAAGAAAAATTAAAAGTTGCTACAATAGTATAAGCAAAATACTGATAAGGAGAGATTACACATGAAAAAATTAATTAGCATGATTGTAACAATTATGGTGTTAGTTTTAACAAGTACAATTTCAAATGCAAGTACGAAAGTAGAAGCGAGCTTGAGTAGCACATCTCAAAAGCTGAATAAAGGTGATACTATTGTATTTACATTAAAATTAGATACCTTTCAAGAAATAAAATATGGGATTAATGCCTATCAAGGAACTTTTGTATATGATAGGGCTATTTTTGAGGAGGTAAAAGAAGTTGATTTTAAAACTATGAATGGCTGGCAAGGATTGCAATACAATCCCAATACCAGTGAATTTGTTTTATATAAAAAAGCAGGAACAGATCTAGAAGAAGATGTATTACAAGTGTCACTTAAAGTAAAAGAAGGAGCAAAAGCTACTAAAACAGAAGTGAAAATGGAATATATGGTGACATCAGAGGGAAAAAAAGACATTTATGTGGTAAATGGAGAAAAAGCGAAATTAAATATAGACATTATAGAAGAACAACAAAAACCTGACGACATACCAGTAGGCAAACCAGATAATAATCCAGACAATAATCCAGACAATAAGCCAGGTGATACACCGACTAATAAGCCAGATGATAAACCGATTGATACACCACAGGATAAACCAGATACTCCCAAACCAGGGGGAATATCACCTAGCGAACCAACGATAGAAAAGCCAAGTAGTGAAATAAAACTAGAAGAACAAGATCAATTATACAAAGGTAAATTGCCAAGAACAGGTAGAAATTATACGATGTTATTTTTATTGTTAATAGCAGAAGTGTTATTAGGAATAAGAGCAGTATATTTTGGAAGAAAGTGGATGACAAGTGAAAAGACAAAAATGTCTGTTGTGGCAACACTAGCAGTTGTATTATCGATGCAATTCATAGGAACGGTTTATGGAGCAGTTACCACTTTTTCACAAAAAGGTGAGTTGAATGGTGATGGAGCCATCAATTATGCAGACGTTAATTTGTTGGCATCTCATTTAATACATTTAAAACCATTGGGAGAAGATAAACCAATCGAAGAAGTAAAGACCTTATTAGAAAATGCTGATATGAATAGTGACGGAAAAATTACAGTGTCTGACCTTAGCATTTTAATTCAAAAAATTGAAAATAAATTAAACTATGAAGTAACCATAAGAGACTTACTAGTTAGCAACTATTATCCAGCTAAAAGCGAAGAAATTATAATAAGTTTTGATGCTGACGTAAATTATGATGCAACGATTCAAGCGATTACGATAAATGGAAAAGAATATGAAATAAAAAGAAATGAAGCCAATAACAACTTATATGAAATCAAAATAAAAGTAGGAAATACGAGTGGTGTAACAGAATACAAACTAGAAAAGGCAAAATTGGACAATGGCAAAGAGATAAAAATAAAAGAGGCGATTAAAGTTGATATCTTAAAACAACAACCTCAAATCCAAAATTGGATAGTAGAAGAAGATATTGAAAAAACAGAATTAAATATATCTTTTGATATGGTAGACCCAGACCACGCTTTCCTTTCTGGAAATTATAATATTGTTGAAAAACGAGATGAAAGTGAAAACCAAGCAGAAGAAGTAGATGCTATTCAAACAGGAGAAATAATAGCTGGAAATAACAAAATTAATGTGAAAGTAGAAGAAGGAAAAATCTACGAAATAACCATGTGTATGACACACAACTTAGATACAGATACTTTAGAAATAGAAGGAGAAAATCAAGTAAGTGTTACCGAGAAAGAAGAGTTAAGCTTAGTTGTAAACTATGATTTCAAAGTTTCAAATCTTGAAACTTATCGTTATCTAGGTCAAACAGTAGAAAAAACAGAAGAATTTAAAGTAGGAGAAGTGATTGCCTTAAAATTTGGTAGTACCAATGCTACGACTTGTATACCTAAAAAAGCTATCATAAATGGAAAAACATATGAACTTTCCAAAGAAAATGATACTTACAAAGCATTTATAGATGGCCTAGTTAGTACAGGGAACCATACCATTAAACTAGAAAAAGTTATTTTATCCAATGGGAAAACATTTGAGGTAAACCAAGAGATACCAGTAAAGGTTATAAAAAATGCACCAGTTGTAAAACGATTTAGAGCGAATGAAAAACCAGAAGAAAAAGAAATTAATATGCATCTTTACTTAAAAGATACAGATAAAACAATCACAGACTTTATGGTAAAATTGTATGACGATAAAAATAATGAGATATATACTAAAAACTTAACCGATCAATTAATAGAAGAGAATCTAACAGACGAAGAAAGTGAAGAAGAAATCAAAAATACATATTATATCAATAGCCATTTAGATACGAGTAAAGTGACTATGGCAAGCAGTTACAAAATAAAAGTATTTGCTAATTATCAGTTATTAGAAAATGATAATCAATATACTCATACAGAAGAAATATTATTAGAAGAAAGTATAGAAGCAACACCAGTAGTTAATATAAAAAAAGTGGATGTTTCTAAGAAATATCCAGAAAAAAATGAAAATATAACATTAACCTATGAAATGGAAACCAACAAAAAAGACCTAGAAATTACTCATATTATGGTAAATAACTTAAAATGTATGGCAACCAAACATATTGATAATGACGAAAATGTGACTTATTCTGTTACATTCAGTGCAGGAGAAACAGCAGGAATATTAAACTTAGATACAACAGAATTCTTTTTTGAAGGAAATGTAACAGCAAATGTAAGCAATCGTGTCCAAGTAGATGTTCTAAAAGACAAACCAACGAGTGAAACATTTAAGCAAGTAGATGATATTCAGAATCATAAGGTTATCCTAACAGCTAATATCGTAGACCCAGATCAAGCTTTTATAAAAGGAAAAGCAGATTTAATTAGAAATAGTGACAATCAAATTATTGCAACCAAAGAATTTGATGCTGAGCATGTTACGTTTGCCATTGAGAATGTAGAAATAGATACAGAATATACTTTAGTTGCTAAGATGACCTATGATAGAGATACGAATCAATTACCAGAAGAAACCAATCAAAATTATGTAGAAGACGAAGAATTTAGAAGAAGACCAATCCAATTAATTGCAGATTATGAACTAAAGATTAATGATATTAAAACCTATAAAGGAGAAAAACAGACGAAATACTTTGAAAGAGGAGAAGAGGTAACCATAGCTTTTGACAGTACAAACAAAACAGCCTTTTATCCTGTTCAAGCAGTGATTAATGGTAAAACCTATTCACTAGAAAAACAAGGAACAATCTATAAAACGAAGGTACCAGTAGTTTCAAGCTTTGGACCAAAAACCATTACCATAGAAAAAGTAATATTAGATAATACAAAAGAAATCGAAATTACTGAAAATAATCAAACAAGAGTAGGAATTTTAAAACTAAGACCAACCATTACAGGATTTGGTTATGTAGAAGATGAACAAAATCAAGCTATTAAAGTAAATTTTGTGGTAAATGATGTGGAAGATACCATAACAGGAGGAACCATTAAAATTACAAATGAAAATGGAGAAATTGTAAAACAAGAACCATTTTCTCGTGATATGACAGAAATTAGCTTCACAAAAGGAGTTTGTGAAGAATACGAAATAGAAATATTAGTAGATTATGACCTAGATACCAACCAAATTACAACTGGGGATAACGAATATGTGGCACAAAAATTATTAGCAGAAGGAATCAACGTAAGTGGGGAACGTCTATTTGAAGTAAAAGACATCTTAGAAATTAGTTTATACCAAGAAGGAAAAGCATCTGAAGTAACAAGTATAACCGAAGCACAATTAAAAGACCACTTAGACGACTATATCGTAAAGGTAAGAACCAAAGGAATGCCAATATTCTATACACAAATTGAAGATTATGAAATTACAGAAGAAGGAGACTTAAACTTTATCTTAGCTTATGATAATGTAATTCAATATCAAGATGGAACCAAACAAAATAAACTAAAAGTAACCTATAGCAAAATGGAAGATGGGGTAGCTCATAATAAGAGCATTGAATATCTGATTTCCGAAATAGAAAAAGACCCAACAGGAACCTTTACTTTAACACAAAACTATGATGCTTCTTATTTGAATGTATCAAGAAATAGCATTATACCAAATACTTTTAGAGGAACTTTAAATGGAAATGGCTATAAAATTTACAATATTAACAAACCATTATTTGAAACCCTAGAAGGAGCAACGATTAAAAATCTTACTTTAGAAAATGTGAATTTATTAGGGGCAAATAGCAAAGGATCTATTTCAAATGTGGCACAAAACACAACCATTAGCAATGTTCATATCAAGGGATTAGATATGACAACAGGAACCAATGAATCTGGTGGAATGGTTGGTGATATGCAATCTGGTTGTACCGTAGAAGAAAGTAGCGTAACGAAACTTCATATCAAATTAGACCATATTAGGGTAGCAGCCATTGCAGGAAAATTTGATGGAAGTACCATTAAAGACTGTTATGTAGAAGGTATCATAGAATCCATTACCTCAACTAGAGATGGTGTAGGAGGAATTGCTGGAGATGGCTGGGGAACAGCAGATGCTACTATTACGAATTGTATGGCTAAAATAGAATTTGTAAACAATACAAGAGCGAAAAACAATGGAGGAATTTTAGGACTTGTTAGAAATAACAAGGTGACACTAACCAATAATATCAGTTTATGTACAGGAACAGGAGTAAACAAAATATGTGGTACAGCTATGAATTCTGCTTCAACCAACAACTATGAATTAGAAGAATCTGAACTAATTTCCAATGCATCTGGAAATAAAGTTAAGAAAATAGCAAAAGCCAATATGAATCAAGAATTCTTTGTAGAAGAAGCAAAATTTGACGAAGAGAAATGGGATTGCACGGATGCTTCTTACGAGAACTTACCAGCATTGAAAAAAGATATCCATAAAGAAGATGATATTGTAGTAGAAGAACCAACAATGAATAAGTTATACATTCCAGAATATAGCAGAATTAAAAAGATAGCAGGATTTGATACCAATAAATTAACAACTTATCATAACTTGCATAAATTAATGCCATATTATGATGCAAAATACTTAGTAATGGACGCATCAACCATTCCTACGACTGATGTATTAAATACAAAAGTAATTAAACATATTTTACCTTATGCCAATGGAAAATTGATAACTTATATTACTTCAAAAGATTATCAAAAAATCACAACGATTAAAGTAGTCTTTGAAGATTATAGCGTAAAAGAATATAACGTGAACTTTGAAAAATTCCAACAAAATATAGCAATTTATAAAATACCAGAACTAAACTTAAATTATGCTTATGACAATTATGCCATCAAAGAAGATGGAAGCATGATAACTACCATAGAAGAATACATGAAAGGTCTTGACTATACAACCGATTTAGACCCACTAACAACAGCAGCAGATAGTAGATTATACAAAGACCATTACAATGAAATTATAAAAGCAAAAGCAAAAGAAATTGCCATGCAATTAGTACAAAATGACGAAAATAGTATACTTACTATGGAAAACAAAGTGTTAAATAGTAAAATACAACAAGATTTGATTGATAGTGGAAAATTAAAAGAAATTGTATATGGTTATACCTATTATGATAGATGGTATGGCTTTGAAATAAGAGGAACGAAAGTAGCAGATTTAATGCTATTTGAAGGTAAAATGTATTCTGACTCAATGAACTATTATAATGTTATAAAAGAAACTTTTGTAGGAAATTTAGTGCCAGGAAATACCGATGCATTCTACAATACTTGTCTAAAGAAATATACAGGAAGTTCAAGTATTGGTTATTTCTTAGACTATATAATAGCTAATATTGGTGGATACGAAAATGTAGATGACTGGTTTACAGAGTATTTCGGTAACAGAAATATACTTGCCGAAGTGGCAGTAGACAATAAACCAGAAATATTATATCGTGGATGGTATCAACTTAAGAAAAATGCAAGAATGGTGCTTCCGGTTATTACACTGCCAAATGATTGTGCTTATATGATTTCTGGACCTGCTCATTTACAATTTGGACCTTCTCAGTTATATCATAAAGATGTGAATACGGATGCTGGAAGAACAGCAGTTAGAAATACAGTTAATAGTCATGTTAGCCTTGTAAAAAGACATTTTAGTACATTAGCAGACTAATTTGATTATGGCAAATGGAATCGATATTGTATTATGGTTTATGATTGTACAAAAATAATTACAGGTTATAAAACTAGTTACTTTCCAGGCACAAATGTTCCAATAGGAACAACAGCAGTTTATACACAAGGAAAAGTTGGGCTACAATATCCATTCTTTAAGAACTTTAGTGAAGTTTTTGGACTATGGCAACCAGCAGGTAGTTCAGCAGGTGTTGGTAATACAGCTGGATTCTTATGGTTCCAAGCAAGACCAGGACTTACTAATTTTGATACTTGGACACACGAATTTGAACACGCTTTATATGATAAAATAATGTTATATCAACGTGGTGCTAGAGTGCAACTTGAAACACTTACAGAAGGTAATGTTCAACAATATGCTAATTGGAGTGAAAACAATCTTATTCAAGATGTTGGACCATATTACTTTAATACATCTTTCTATTTGAATAAAGAAGGTAATGCCACTCAGAATTTAACACCTGAGAGAATTAATACAAAAGAAAAATTAGAAAATTATTATAAAGGACAACAAAATGCCCTAGATTTACTAGACTATATTGAAGGAAAAGCATTTATTAAATTAACACCAGAACAACAAGCAAAAATTGCAACAAGAATGAATATATCTGCTGGTTGGTCTTCTTGGGGAGGCATTACAGCACAACAGGCAACAGCTATGAAATTAACATCCTTAGAAGCTTTATATGATAATAGAATTGTGCTAAGACCAAATAATGCTTGGGGAGCAAGTGTAAGAGGATTGAGTGTTATCAATGGTCTTGGAAGTAATGATTATGGGTTTGAATCTGTATGGGTAAACCGTTGGTTTATTGGACATTTAGATGGTGGTTATGCCGATGCATTCTCTACCAAACGTAATTTCTTTGAGATGCTAGGTTATGCTGGAGTAGAGGGATATGTTACTTATGGTAGCAAAGCATCTGCCAATGACTTAGATGCTATTAAGAAAATTACAAAAATGGTAACTGGCACAGAAATGGATTGGAAACAATACAAGATGAGTCGATATGAAACAGTAGAACAAAGTATTAATAACAATAAGTACATTTATGTTGAATATATTATTTATATTTTTTGATAATAATTATTAAATTTTTATTACAATTCTTTAATTTAAAAGATGTATTAGCCTATGATCGATTTACCGAAGCATTAGTAAATGATGCTAACAAAGGAGATAGAAATATTTCGCAAAGAACCAATCTTAGAAAGATCTATTATCATTACTTAAAGAGTGTTACCAATGATTTTGTAGCTGACCCACTTGGAAAAAATGTTAAAATGACCTATATTAGAACAGCACAAGAATTAGTAGAGAAAATGAATCAAGAGCCTTATGGTTACTACGTACTAGCTAATGACATTGATTTCTCTGAAATGACAACCAATGTAACACAAACATTTATGGGTAGATTAAATGGTAACGGACATAAAATAATTGGCAATAAAATACCAATCTTTAACAAAATTAGATATGGTTATGTTGGAAACTTGACCTTAGAAGATACAGACATTCCAAGAAGTAATACTACTTCAGGAGCTCTAGCTAATAAAATAGAATCGAGTACAGCAGAAAAAATCGAGGCAACAGGTCTAAAAATGTACTTTGGTAGCAAAAATGATTTAAGCTTAATAGGGGGAGCCATTAGTAATGTAATTACGAGAGATTGTACAGTAGACCGTTTAGTGACAAAGATTGCAAACAAAGATGAATTTGTAGAGAAAATAAATGCTGAAACAGGTGGAATATTTGAATTAACAGGCAATATCGACTTTACTGGATATACTGGCGAAAATGCCGTTATACCACAAACTTTTACTGGAAAAATAGAGGGAAATGGTCATACGATTTCTAACTTGAATAATTGTAGTTTATTTGCAAACTTTAGAGGAACGGTACAAAACTTGACGATTCGAAACTTTACCAATACAAGTGCTGGTAGAGGAAATGGAGACTTTGTAACAGCTTTTGCCCAAGAAACCTTTACAGCAACCTTCCAAAACATGAAATTTGAAAATATCACATTATCTGGAAGAAACAATGTTGCAGTAGTTACAGGAATGGACGGAAGAGATAATGCTAACTCCGTATTTGAAAATATTTCTGTTAAAAATGCCAACGTAACAGGAACAGGTGTATATGTATCTACTTTTGCTGGTAGAAAATATGGTGGAAAAATGAAAGATATTTATGTACAAGGAACTTTAAATGTAACTAGTACAGAAAATGGTGGCTTAGTAGGTGCTATGCAACAAGGTGGAACGATTGAAAATATTATTACAGATGTTGCTATTACTAAAGCAAGTAACAGTTATACGAACCTTGAAAACAGTGTGTTTAATGCTTCATTGATAGGAAACATCTATAATACACCAGTTATTAAAAATAGTGTTGCTTTTGGTAATATGACAGGTTATAATGATGCACAAGGTAATAAAATGCTTCCATATAAATGTGTAGGAGCAGTTCAATCCCAAGTAATTGCTTGCTTGACAAAATGTTATGAGGTGACAGAATGTGTAGGTGCCAGTCGTGTGAGTGAAGCGACAGCAGGACATTTAGATACTATTGCAAGAAATAACTTGAATGCAGAGTTTTACAGAGGTTTGGGATTTGATGAGAAACTTTGGGATTTTAGTAAAATTACAACGAAAGGATATCCTATTTTAAAATAAAAAAGAAAAGCACGATATAACGAAAGTTGTAGCGTGTTTTCTTTTTTCGTTTTTTAAAATTAAAACTAAAATTGTTTTGCAAGAATTGACTTGGCATGGATGCAATGATATAATCGAACTAGAAAAAATATAGTAAAAAAAGGAGAATGAGATATGGCAGTAAAAATGATTATTGGTCTCCAATATGGAGATGAAGGAAAAGGAAGAGCAGTTCATTATGAAGCAAAAGATGCATCGATTGTAATAAGAGCAACAGGAGGAAGTAATGCAGGACATACCGTAGTTGCCAATGGTAAAAAATATGCTATGCATTTGTTACCATCAGCCATTATTCGACCAGAGGTTCTTTCTATCATTGGACCAGGGGTAGTAGCAGACCTTCAAATTTTATCAGAAGAAATTCAACAAATGAGAGAAGCAGGTGTAAAAGTAGAAAAAGATAATTTTGTAGTAAGCCAAAGAACACATATTACTTTTCCTCATCATAAACAATTAGACAGATTGTATGAAATGTTGAAGACTGAAAAAGTAGGAACGACTGGAAGAGGTGTTGGTACGACTTATGAGGAAAAAGCCAGACGTACTAATTTGAGAATGTATGATTTATTCTTAGAAGAAACAGATTTGAAAAATAAAATTGCGGAAAATCTTAAAGTATATAATGTTTTAGTGGCAGAAGCCAATAAGTTAATTGAAAAAGGAGTCTATCAAGAAGAAAAGTTTCCTATCATTACGGTACAAGAAGAATATGAGTATTGTATGCAATACAAAGACACTTTACAAGATTTTATTGTAGATATTCATCCAATTTTAGAGGAAGCCATTGAAAAAGATGAATTGGTTATTATTGAAGGGGCACAATCTTTCTGGCTAGATAATGACCATGGAGATTATCCAATGACAACTTCTTCTAATCCAAATGCAAGTGGTACTGCTTCTGGTGCAGGAATAGGTCCTACATTGATAAAGGAAGTGGTAGGCGTGATGAAAGCTTATACCTCAAGAGTAGGAAATGGGCCATTTGTAACAGAACAAGATAATGAAACGGGAGATAAGATTCGTGATTGGGGTCATGAATATGGAACAACAACAGGAAGACCAAGAAGAACTGGTTGGCTAGATTTAGTTATGGTAAAACATACCAAAAATACAAGTGGTCTAACATCTCTATGCGTAAATCATTTAGATACCATTGGTAAGTTAGATAAAATTAATGTATGTGTTGGGTATCAATATAAAGGAGAGAGAATTCAACATGTTCCAATCGATAAAGAAAACTGTGCACCACTTTATCAAGAGTTAAAGGGAGGTTGGAATACAGAAGGAGCAACGACTTTTGAAGAGCTTCCTAAAGAGGCCCAAGATTATATTCATTTTATTGAAGAGTATACTGGTGTGCCAGTGAGATATATTGGTGTAGGTGCTGATGAAAAAAGAACGATTATAAAATAGGTATCAAGATTGCCAAAGGGGACGACCTTTTTGGCAATTTTTTAAACCTACTTACATTGTTTGGAAAATAGTATAATTAAAAAATATAACAAATTCACACAAACTATTATTTAGAATATAAATAATAGAGGTGAAAAAAGTGAAGGATAAGTATTATATTTCAAACCATAATGGGCAGGATGACTATGGTCTAAAATACATAGACCAGCAAGGATATGGCAAAATCTGCAAAGACTATAAAATTGAATTTCCACCACAACATCAAGACAAGCAACCAGGAATGGAATACCTAATGACGCCTAGACCGATATTTAACAATCCCCTTCAAGTCTATTAAGTAATTCCGTTTCGCCTG
>CAOJZE010000028.1 GCA_948466095.1 uncultured Clostridium sp. | reverse complement strand
CGACATATACTAGAGGAAACCCCATCCAAAGAAGTACTAGAAAAATGGATTAAACTAAGTGGATTAGACATCAAAAAGTTCTTTAATACAAGTGGATTAAAATATAAAGAATTAAACTTAAAAGAAAAATTACCAAATATGTCTGATACCCAAAAAATAGAATTACTATCTACGAATGGAATGTTAATCAAAAGACCGCTATTCATAAATGACAAAGTTGTTTTGGTGGGATTTAAAGAAAAACAATGGGAAGAAAATATTTAATGATATGAGTATTCCATGGCGACTTTGGAACAGACCCAAACTTGCCACAACCAATAAAAAAAGAGAAGGAGAGAGATAACGATGAATGCAATGGATAAATTAATCAAAAAAATCAAAGAAACAAACAATCCGACCGTAATCGGACTAGATCCAAGATATGAAATGTTACCAAAATGTGTAACTAGTAAATATTCTCGGAGACATAGAAGGAGCAACAAAAGCAATTATAGAATATAATAAAGCACTAATTGACGAAATTTATGATGTCATACCAGCTATTAAACCACAAATTGCGTTTTACGAAATGTTCGGAATTCCAGGAATGAAAGCCTTTCAAGAAACATGTCAATATGCAAAGGAAAAAGGAATGGTAGTGATAGCAGATGTCAAAAGAGGAGACATTGGTTCAACGGCTACACGGTTATTCCAATGCCTTTTTAGGAAAAACACCAATTGGCAAAACAGAAGAAGCCATCTACGATGTAGACTTTGTCACTGTCAACCCTTATATGGGAACTGACTGTGTCAAACCATTCATAGAAGATTGTAAAAAATACGATAAAGGAATTTTCGTTTTAGTAAAAACCTCAAATCCATCATCAGGAGAATTACAAGACTTAAAAATGGAAAAGAAGTATATACACAAGTAGCCGAATTAGTAGAAAAATGGGGCGAAGAACTAAGAGGAGAAAACGGATATAGTAGTATTGCAGCAGTAGTAGGAGCAACTTATCCAGAACAATTAGAACAAATTAGAACAACAGCACCACACACCTATTTCCTAATACCAGGATATGGAGCACAAGGAGGAAAAGCTAGTGACATCGCCTTAGGTTTTGACAACAACGGATTAGGAGGTATTGTTAATGCTTCTAGAAGCTTAATGTGTGCTTACCAATCAGATAGATGGAAAGACCAATATAACGAAGACCAATATGCCAAAGCAACCAGAGCCGAAGCCCTAAGAATGAGAGACGAACTTAACCAAGCCATTCGGTGGGTAGTTCTGGGGGTGGTTCTGGGACAGGCACCAACATACCCTTTTTGGCTACTTTTGGGACAGGTCTATATAGAATAAAGGAGAGAAATGTATATGAAAAGTCATGCAATTCGATTAACCTATGGAATGGATTTAAAAGAAGAAATAGAAAAAATTGCAAAAGAACGCAATATAAAGGCTGGATGCATTATATCAGCAGTCGGTTGTCTCAATAAATTAGTTCTAAGAACGGCAGGTGCTAAGTCAATAGAGACGATTGAAGATGATTTTGAAATTGTTTCAGCAACGGGAACTGTTTCAAAAAATGGCTGTCATATCCATATATCAGTATCTGATGACAAACTAAAAACATATGGAGGTCATTTGAAAAAAGGATGTATCATCAATACAACAGTAGAATTAGTTTTATTAGAACTGGATAATATTGTTTTTACGAGAGAAATGGACGAACAAACAGGATATAAAGAATTAGTAGTAAAGGAGGAAAAAACATGTCAGAATTAATCATGGCAGAATTAGTCAAAAAAGAACAATTAAAGCCAGACATATTCAAATTTAGCGTAAAAGCACCAAGTATAGTAAAAGAGGCAAAGCCAGGAAACTTTATAGAAATAAGAGTTACCGACCAATTAGACCCTTTTTTAAGGCGACCAATTAGTATTTATAACCTAGATAGAGAAAACGGGATATTAGAATTTATTTTTCAAGTAAAGGGAAAAGGTACAGAGCTTTTAGCGAAAAGAGAAGAAGGAAAAACGGTTGATATTATCGGACCAATTGGCTATGGTACTTTTAAGTATGATAACTATGAAAAGATAGCCATTATAGGTGGTGGAATTGGTGTGTTTCCATTATATGAATTAGCAAAATGTGCGAAAGCAGACCATAAAAAGGTAACCACTTATTTAGGTTTTAGAAGCAAGGATTTTGTAGTATTAGAAGATGAATTTGCGAAGGTATCCAATGAACTGATGATGGTAGTTATGCTAAAGAAGGTTTTGCCATTAACTATTTGCAAAAAGATATAGAAGCTGGAGAAATAGATGCCATTTATGCTTGTGGACCTTTACCGATGTTAAAGGCAGTACAAAAATTAGCGATAGAAAAAGAAATTCCTTGTCAAATTTCTTTGGAGGAAAAGATGGCATGTGGTTTAGGTGTGTGCTTGGGCTGTGCTGTTAAAACAGCGAAAAGTCCAAAAGATGCTCCTGAGTATTGGCATGTTTGTAAAGCTGGTCCAGTTTTTAATGCGAAAGATGTAGAAATTTAAGTTTTACGAAAATCAGTAGAAGGCAAAGATAAAGGAGAAAGAGATGCCGGGATTTACCATACATATTGTAATAGCAAATGAATACATGCGAAAACATAAAAAAGAAATACTAGATAGAGAAGCATTCATAAAAGGAACGATAGCACCAGATTTAAGTGGGGACAAATACAAAAGTCATTATGAGAATCATGGAGAAAATCATGTAGGATTATCTAAGTTTATGAAACAAACTGAAATAGATATTAAATTAGATTATGGTAAAGGATATTTTTTACATTTATTAACAGATGAATTATTTTATCATCATGTTTTTGAAAAAGAAACTCGGATATGTACGAAAAAATCATTTGAAAACTTTTTACCATGATTACGATTGTCTTAATAAAAAACTTATAAAACACTACAAAATAAAAAAAATTCCAGAAGAAGCTAAAAAATACACACAAGAACTTAATGAAAAACCAAAACTTTTAGATGATAAAAGAATAAAGAAATTTATTAACCATATAAGTAAAACATCCATAGAACAGCAAATGGACGAAATCAACAAAAATGGAAATCCAATTATTTAAGGAGGAAAAAATGAATACACAAGTTAATTTAGCAGGAATCAAAATGAAAAATCCAGTAACCGTAGCATCTGGCACATTTGGTTATGGAAGAGAATTCAGTAATTTTTTTGACTTAAGCAAATTAGGTGGAATCATTACCAAAGGAACATCGTTGAAGCCAAGAAGCGGAAACAAGCCATCTAGGGTTTATGAAACACCAAGTGGAATGTTAAATAGTATCGGATTACAAAATCCAGGAGTTGAATATTTTGCACAAAATGATTTGCCATTTCTTAGAAAATTTGACACAGCTATCATTGTCAATGCTTGTGGAAGCAGTGTAGAAGAATATGTCGAATTAGGCAAGGTTTTAAACACATTAGACATTGATGGAGTTGAATTAAATTTATCTTGCCCTAATGTAAAAGATGGTTGTATGGCATTTGGTAACACGTATGAGGGGGTAAAACAAGTCACTTCAGAAGTAAGGAAGGTACTAGATAAACCCTTAATTGTAAAATTAACACCAAATGTAACAGATATTGCATCTATTGCGAAAGCAGTAGAAAATGCAGGGGCAGATGGCGTGTCTTTGATTAATACTTTGCTAGGAATGAAAATAGATATTCATAACAGAAGACCTGTTTTAGCCAATAACACAGGTGGACTTTCTGGTCCAGCGATTCGACCAGTGGCAGTTCGTATGGTTTACCAAGTGGCACAAGCTGTCAAAATTCCTGTATTAGGAATGGGAGGCATTGTAAATGGCGACGATGCCATTGAATTTATGCTGGCTGGTGCTAATGCTATTTCGATTGGTGCTGGTAATTTTATCAATCCTTACACGAGTTTGGATACAATTACAGGTATTGAAAATTATATGAAAAAACATAATATCGAGGATATTAATGATATTGTAGGAACAGTTAAGATGAATTAATATAATAAAACAATAAAAAGTTTATCTATTTTTTATTTGTAACTCCCATGAGGTAAAATACTTGTTTTAAGAAGGGAAAAATGCCAAATGAAACGAACAGAAACACGAAAAATAATGGTAGGAAATGTAACCATTGGAGGGCAAGATAAAGTTGTCATACAATCCATGTGTAATACCAAAACAAAAGAGGTAGAAGCAACCGTAAAACAAATCTTAGCACTAGAGAAGGTAGGATGTGAAATCATTCGAGTGGCTTGTCTAGACAAAGAAGACGCAAAAGCCATTCGAGAAATAAAAAAGCAAATACATATACCAATTGTTGCGGACATTCACTTTGACTATCAAATTGCCTTAGAAGCAATTGAGTCAGGGGCTGACAAAATTCGTATCAATCCAGGCAATATTGGGTCAGAGGAAAAAGTCAAAACAGTTGTCAATGCTTGCCAAAAGAAACACATACCAATTCGAATTGGAGTTAATGCAGGGTCTTTAGAAAAAGAACTGCTAAATCGAGACGGCAAGCCAACGGCAAAAGCAATGGTCGAAAGTGCCAAAAGACATGTAGAAATCTTAGAAAAATTAGATTTCTATGATTATGCTATTTCTTTAAAAGCATCGAATTTAGATTTGTGTATCGAAGCCTATCAAGAAGTAGCTAAAGAATTTGCATGTCCGCTTCATCTAGGCATTACAGAATCTGGAACGGAATTTAGTGGAACCATTAAATCAAGTATTGGACTAGGAATTTTATTAAGACAAGGCATAGGAGACACCATGCGAGTTTCTCTTTCAGATGACCCTATTAAAGAAATCATGGTAGCCAAAGAAATTCTAAAAGACTGTAACTTATATCATAAATCACCAACGTTGATTTCTTGCCCAACTTGTGGAAGAACACAAATCGATTTAATACCAATAGCCAAAGAAATAGAAGCATTTTTACAAACCATAGAAGCTGATATTACAGTAGCTGTTATGGGATGTGCTGTTAATCGGACCAGGAGAGGCACAAGAAGCAGATATTGGAATTGCTGGTGGTAAAGGAGAAGGTCTATTATTTAAAAAAGGTCAAATTATAAGAAAAATCAAACAAGAAGATATGGTACAAGAATTAAAAAAAGAAATCAAAAGAATGTTAAAAGTTTAAAAATTTGAAGGTGCCAGTTTGGAACAGGCACAAACCTGCCATATTCATATTATGATAGAAGGGAAATAGAAAAATGGAGATAATCGTTGGTAAAACAGCAGGGTTTTGCTATGGTGTTAAAAGGGCAGTAGAAGGAGCAACACAAGAAATAGAAAAAGCAAAAGAAGAGCCAATTTATTGTTTAGGCGAGATTGTGCATAATAGGCAAGTAATAGAAAAATTGCAAGGATTAGGCATAAAATGTGTTGAAACTTTGGAAGAAGCAGAAGGAACAGTACTAATTCGAGCACATGGAATTCCGAAGGAAATTTATGATATAGCAAAAGAAATGAAGATAACAATACAAGATTATACTTGTCCCAATGTTTTAAAAGTACAGAATATAGCAGAAGAGTTTAGTCAAAATGATTACTTTATCTTTTTGTTAGGAGCCAAAAGTCATCCAGAGAATATTGGAACATTAAGTCATTGTGGAAAAGATTATTCTATTTTTGAGAAAGAAGATGAAATCTCAAAAGCGATAGAGGAATTTGAAGAGTCAAAGAAAAAGAAATTGCTTTTAATTTCGCAAACTACTTTTAGTTTGGAAAGATTTTATCAGATAAAAGAGAAATTGCAACAAATGATAAAGAAAGATGTTGATTTTGTTACGAAAAATACGATATGTCGAACGACTGAATTCAGGCAAAAAGAAACAGAGGAACTTTCTAAAAAAGTTGATACAATGATTATTATTGGAGGAAAAAATAGTTCCAATACGAAGAAATTGTATGAGGTGGCGAAAAAGAATTGTAAGAATACGATTTTAATAGAAACGGTACAACAACTAGAAATAAACGTTCCAATTGAAAAAGTAGGAATTATGGCTGGGGCATCCACACCAAAAGAAAGTATTGACGAGGTAGTAGAATTTTTACATCAGTTATAAAAAACCAAAATTAAGATAAGGTATCCCATTTAAAAGGATACCTTATCTTAATTTTGGTTTTTATTCTGCTTCAACAGTTGTATTTTTGTTCTCATCAAATCCAAAGTATTCAGATTTTCCGAAACCAAGAATTGAATAAGTAATGAAAGGAACCATAAGCATAGCAACAGTCAAACCTGTTGAAGCTTTGAAAGCTTTCATCAAATTAACTTTTTGGTATAGTGTTATAATCGCTAAAGCAATGGAAGCGAAAACATTAATAATTGGTATAAATAAAGCAATGTATATAAATACAAGATATGGAGACATTCCAGAAATTTTGTATAAGATTGCTATATTATAGAAAGGTATAATTGCTTTCCAGCCTTTTTCACCAGCTTTTACAAAAACCTTCCACATTCCAATAATTTGAATGATTAGAATTACACTGGCTACCAATAGAATAGAACCGATAAATCCTGCTAATGCTGCCAAAACTACATCAGAAGCATTAGAACTAGCAATGGTGCTAGAAGTATCTAGTCCTCTGGCATAATTTGAAGTAGCATAATTAACATAGTCGTAATTCATGTTAAATCCCCCTTTTTTATTTTTTGCAACTCTATTTTTACACTTTTTAGCAAAAAAGTCAATAAAAAAACAAAAAGTAACACAAAAATATAAAATTTATAAAAACCATTGTATAAAAAATATGAGTTTGATATAATTCAGTTAATCATTTAATACATATTATTAAAGGAGGAGAAAAATATGCATAAAAATGAAAATAGAGATACCAAATGTTGTTGTAATGGAAACAAAAAAGATACATTTATGGAGCAACTTTTTGCAGAATATCAACCAATCAAAGACAATTTAATTCAAATGTTAAACGAAATTCAAGAACACTATGGATATGTGCCAATGGAGGTACAAAAAGACTTATCTGAATTTTTGTCAATTCCAATGGCAGAAATATATGGTGTTGTTACTTTTTATTCAAGATTTTCACTAAAACCAAAAGGAAAATATAATATATCGGTATGTATGGGAACCGCTTGCTATGTCAAAGGTTCGCAAAAGATATTAGACCGATTACTAGAAAGATTAAAAATTCGGAGTAGGAGAAACCACAGAAGATTGCTTATTCTCAATCGAAGAAACAAGATGTGTCGGAGCTTGTGGCTTAGCCCCCGTATTCACCGTAAACGGCGAAGTATATGGAAAAGCTACCGTTCAGAAATTGGACCAAGTATTAGATGAGTTAATGAGACAGTAGGGACAGGTCTCATTTGTCTCATTAATTAAGTAGAAAATTGTCGAAAGAAGAACGTCAATAAGGACAATTGAAAACAGATGAATTATACAAGGCGGAACCAAAAGCTATAATATAAATCGACAAAAAACGATTTAAAAAGATACGAAAAATGAGACAAAACAAACCTGTCCCCAGTGTCTCAAAAAGGAGGAATTCGATGAAAACAAGAAAAGAACTTCACCAAATAAGAGAAGAAAAAAGAAAAGAATTAGATTTACGAGTTAACACCAAAGCAGACACAAGAGAAAAGCATATTTTAGTCTGTCAAGGAACAGGCTGTACTTCTTCGAAATCACCTCAAATTTTAGAAGAGTTTAAAAAAATCATAAAAGAAAGACAAATTGAAAATGTAAGAGTTATTAAAACAGGTTGTTTTGGCTTGTGTGCAAAAGGACCTATTGTTATTATTCGACCAGAAGATACTTTTTATGCGATGGTGAAACCAGAGGATTGTGAAGAGATTATTCAAACTCATATTGTAGAAGGCAATAAGGTAGAAAGATTATTAGCCAAAGATATCGATGGGACAAAAGTAAACAGTTTGGACGATTTGAATTTTTATAAAAAGCAAAAGAGAATTGCTTTAAAAAATTGTGGTGTGATTAATCCAGAGGAAATTGATGAGTACCTTGCTTTTGATGGTTATCAAGCGTTAGAAAAAGTGCTTACAGAAATGACACCATATGAAGTCATTGAAGAAATTAAGGCATCTGGTATTCGTGGTAGAGGTGGTGCTGGTTTCCCAACTGGAATGAAATGGGAACTAACCAAAGCTTCAGAAGGAAAACAAAAGTATGTGGTATGTAATGCTGACGAAGGCGACCCAGGAGCTTTTATGGATAGAAGCATTTTGGAAGGAGACCCTCATTCTGTATTAGAAGCTATGGCAATTGCTGCTTATTGCATTGGAGCGAATCAAGGGTATATATATGTTAGAGCAGAATATCCCATCGCTGTGAAACGTCTGCAAATTGCCATTGACCAAGCGAGAGATTATGGAATATTAGGAAAGAATATATGGGATACTGATTTTTCTTTTGATATTGAAATTCGATTAGGGGCAGGAGCTTTTGTTTGTGGAGAAGAAACCGCATTATTGGAATCCATTGAAGGAAAACGTGGTCAGCCAAGAGTAAAACCACCATATCCAGCGACATCTGGCTTATGGGGGAAACCAACCTTAATTAATAATGTGGAAACCTATGCTAATATCGCACAAATCATTCTAAAAGGTAGCCAATGGTATGCTTCGATTGGAACGGAAAATTCAAAAGGAACCAAAGTATTTGCTTTAGGTGGAAATGTCAATAACATAGGATTGGTGGAGGTGCCTATGGGAACGACTTTAAGAGAAATTGTATTTGACATTGGAGGAGGCATTCCAAATGGTAGAGAGTTTAAAGCAGCTCAGACAGGTGGACCTTCTGGTGGATGTATTCCAAAAGAACATTTAGATACTCCAATTGATTACGAGTCTTTAAAAGAAATTGGCTCTATGATGGGGTCTGGTGGATTAATTGTAATGGATGACACCAAATGTATGGTATCACTTGCTAAGTTCTATTTGGAATTTACGGTAAGTGAGAGTTGTGGTAAATGTACGCCTTGCCGTATTGGAACCAAAAGAATGCATGAAATATTAGAAAAACTATGTAATGGCGAAGGCTCTGAACTTGATATTTATAAACTGGAAAAACTAGCCTCTAATATTCAAAAGGCAAGCATCTGTGGCTTGGGGCAAAGCGCACCAAATCCAGTGATTAGTACCTTACGCTATTTTAGAGAAGAATTTAAAGAACATGCTGTAGATAAACAGTGTAGGGCTTTGGAATGTAAGGCTATGTCTAAAATTACCATTAACGAAGAGAAATGTAAGGGTTGTGGCTTATGTCAGAAGTCTTGCCCTGTTGAGGCAATTGAAGGTCAAGCTAGAGAGAAAAGAGTGATTAATCAGGATAAATGTATTAAGTGTGGGACTTGTTTATCTAGTTGTCCGTTTAAAGCAATTGGATGAATAATTTTAAGTTAGCTGTTTGAGTGAAACGAGTTACAGATAACTTATGCAATCGACTAAAATAATGTATATTTTATTACGCTAATTATAAATAATTTTAGAAAAAATAATGAAAAAAAATAAAGGAGAAAAATTCATGACTCACATAGATTTAGAAGATATAAAAAAATTTTCAAAAAAATACAACAGTAATCCAAACAATAAAATAATAGAAAATGCTATTATCAATAATGGATTAGAAAAGACTTGTTTAAATCGACAGATATTAATAGAAAACCAACCCATTTACAATATAGAACTTCCAGAAAGCAAACGATTGGATCAGGAATCTAGTCGCAAATGTTGGATATATGCTGGAATTAATATGATAAAGAAAAATATAGCAGATAATTTGAAAGTAGATGTAACTAAAATCGATTTATCAGATAACTATATAGCTTTTTTTGATAAATTAGAAAAAGCAAATAATTTTTATGAAACATTAATTCATATAGAAGATACAAGCTTTGAGAATTTAAATCAATTAAACTTATTTAAATTTCCAGTAGTAGAAGGAGGATATTGGGAAGGGTTTTATGCCATTATCAATAAATATGGAATTGTGCCATTAGCTTATATGCCAAATACAATATCTAGCATGGCTTCCACAGCAATGGAAGAGTTATATACAGAAAAAGTAAAAAAAGATGCATTAGAAATAATAGAAATGAAAGAAAAAAATATCACAATCAAAGAAATACAAACATATAAACAGAAATATTTACAAGAAAATTATGAGATATTATCTAAAATATTAGGAGAACCTCCTTGTTTTATTGATTATGAATATAAAAATAAACAAGGGGAAATTCAAAGAATTTCAAATTTAACGCCATTAGAATTTAAGGAGAAATATCTTACGATTAAACTAGAAGATTTTATTACAATTGGAAATATTCCTATGCATAATAAGGAATATGGGAAAGTATACCAATTGAACTATTTAGGAAATGTTCACAAAGAAAGCAATGCTAAATTTTTAAATTTACCAGTAGAAGAATTGAAAACACTAGTTATTAAACAACTAAAAGATGGTATACCAGTATGGATGGCAGCACATATAAAGAAATTAAGAGATATTAAATCTGGCGTTTTAGATACAAGATTATATAATTATGAACAGACAATGCATTTAAAAAGATTAACTAAAAAAGAGGCATTAGATACGAAAGATATTTCTCCTCATCATGCTATGACTTTTGTTGGTGTTAATTTAAAAGATGAGAAGCCTGAGAGATGGAAAGTAGAAGATAGTTATGGAGATAAAAACAAGGTAAACGGATGTTATATTATGAATGATAACTTTTTTGAGGAATTTGTAATGTTAATTATTATCCATAAGCAATATTTATCAGAAAATCAACTAGAAATGTTGAAGCAAAAATCAATTGAATTACCAATTGATGATTCTATATAAAAGGAGGAAGATAATGAAAAATAGAACAACCATTATTTTAATAATAATATTAATCATAACAATCATAATAGGAATTACAATAGTTTTTATGAAAAAGATTGATGAAAATCAAATAGAGTCAAAAAAATCACTAGTACCAATGTCCACCAATAATCAAATAAATCAAGAAAACAATCTAACAGTCAAAATGAGATACAACACAGGAAAATATGATACAGAAACTTATGAATTAATTATGAAAGAAATCAGTCTAACAAAAGAACAACAAAATAAGATAATAAATTTTTATAAAAATACTGATTTATCGAATCTTCCACCTAATGAGCAAGTGGATTTGGCAATTATAGGAATCATAACATTAGAGTTCTCAGATGGGAATTCTATTGCAATGGATGACAACCGAGCTGAATATGCCTTATTAAATCGTAAAAAGACAATAAAAATATCAGAGGAATTTAAACAATATATATTAAATATCATAAATGATTAATTATCCAAAAGGAGGAAATTTATGAAAAAAGAACTTGTAACCCTAACCATCGATAACCAAGAAATAAAAGTAGAAAAAGGAACCACCCTATTACAAGCAGCCAAGCAAGCAGGAATCGACATACCAACACTATGTTTCTTAAAAGACATTAATGAGGTAGGAGACTGTAGAATGTGTATCGTCGAGGTAGAAGGAAGAAAAGGCTTTGCTACCTCTTGTATTCAAACCGTAGAAGAAGGAATGGTAGTACATACCAACACCCAAAACGTATTAGAAGCCAGACATGTCATATTAGATTTAATCATATCCAATCATGCCAAAGATTGCTTGACCTGTACACGTTCTGGGAATTGTGAGTTACAAAATCTAGCCACCAAATTCAACATTTCAAAAGTAGAATTTGAAGGAGAAAGAGCAGAACACAAAATTGATGATTTATCACCATCTATTGTAAGAGATTTCAACAAATGTATTTTATGTAGAAGATGTGTGGCAGCCTGTAAAAAGGTACAAGAAATTGGAGCTATAGACTGTATCAATAGAGGGTTTGACTCTTGTATTTCAACGGTTGGTGACCATAGCTTAAATGATGTCAACTGTACGAATTGTGGGCAATGTATCGAAGCTTGTCCAACAGGTGCTTTACACGAAAAAGAAACCATTGATGACGCTTGGATAAAATTAAAAGACCCAGACACTTATGTCATTGCACAAACAGCACCAGCTGTTAGAGTGGCTCTAGGAGAAGAATTTGATATGCCAATTGGAACAAATAGTGCAGGTAAAATGGTAACAGCTTTAAAAAGATTAGGCTTTGATAAAGTATTTGATACCAACACAGGAGCAGACTTTACCATCATGGAAGAAGCCAACGAATTCATCGAAAGATTCCAAGAAAAAGAACATCTACCAATGATTACCTCTTGTAGTCCAGGTTGGGTAAAATACATCGAAATGAATTATCCCGAATTATTGCCACATCTATCCACTTGTAAATCACCACATCAAATGTTTGGCGCCTTATTAAAAACCTATTATGCCAAAAAAGAAGGAATTGACCCGGAAAAAATTTATGTGGTATCTGTTATGCCATGTATTGCCAAAAAATTCGAAAGACAAAGGGCGGAAATGAAAAATAACGGACTTTATGATGTTGATAATGTTATTACTACTCGTGAACTTTCTCGTATGATTAAACAGGCAAATATTGAATTTACTAAATTGGAAGATAGCGAATTTGATAGCCCAATGGGAGAGGCAACAGGGGCAGCAGCTATTTTTGGAACAACAGGTGGCGTTATGGAAGCAGCTTTACGTACAGCACAAGACACCTTAACAGGAAAAGACTTAGACCAAATAGACTTTGAACAAGTTCGTGGAGGAGATGGTATCAAAAAAGCAACTGTCAATATAGCAGGAACCGACATCAAAGTCGTAGCAACCAGTGGATTAGCCAATGCCAAAAAAATACTAGAAGAAATCAAATCTGGAAAAGCAGACTATCAATTCGTAGAAATCATGGCATGTCCAGGAGGATGTGTTATGGGAGGAGGGCAACCAATCAAAAGTTCTAAAATACGTTCCGAAATAGATGTTAGAAAACTAAGAGCAGATGCCCTTTATACCATTGACGAAAAAAGTACGATTAGAAAATCTCACAAAAATCCAATTGTTAAAAAAATCTATGAAGAATATTTAGAAAAACCAGGAAGCTATCGTGCTGAGAAACTATTACATACCACCTATCAAGAAAGAGAAAAATATCAAATATAAGGAGCATTTTATAGGGAACCAAAAGAAACTTAAAATATAGGTTTCTTTTTTGTTTTTGTATAAAATGAGTCATACCAAGAAAAAATTGCTATTTCTTAGAAGGGTCGGTCACTCATTGACAAAGTATAGATAAAGTGATAATCTGGTATAAAATACTAGATAGGAGGAAGAATATGGAAGGCATAAAAGTAGGAAATAAGCAATCAAAATACCCAATCATACAAGGAGGAATGGGGGTAGGAGTATCCTTACATAAATTAGCAGGAGCGGTTAGTAAAGAAGGAGGAATTGGAATTATTTCCACAGCTAATATTGGTTATCAAGAAGAAGATTTTAATACCAATCCCTTAAAAGCAAATTTAAGAGCCATTGGAAAAGAAATAAAAATGGCAAGAAAAATAGCAGGAGAAGACAAAATTTTAGGGGTCAATATTATGGTAGCACTTAACAATTATAAAGAAATTGTAAAAGAATGTGTGAAAAACAAAATTGATTTAATCATTTCAGGAGCAGGCATCCCAAAAGAATTACCTGAGTATATAAAAAATTCTAAAACGAAAATAGCACCAATTGTTTCTTCTCTTAGATGTTGTAAATTAATCGTAAAGCATTGGATTAAAAAATACAATTACACACCAGATATGATAGTAATTGAAGGACCAGAAGCAGGTGGTCACTTAGGCTTTAAAAGAGAAGAATTAGAAGAGGATAAAAAACCAAAGCTAGAAGAGATTACGAAAGAAATCGTAGCCTATATAAAAGAAATAGAAAACGAAAGAGGAAAAGAAATACCTGTTATTGCAGCAGGAGGAATTTGGGATAATCAAGACATTCAAAAATTTTTAGCATTAGGAGCAAGTGGTGTGCAAATGGCTACGCGATTTGTTACTACTTATGAATGTGATGCTTCAGAAGAATTTAAAAAAGCCTATCTGAATGCTGATGCACAAGATATAAAAATAATTAATAGCCCAGTGGGAATGCCAGGAAGAGCAATTTATAATCAATTTATCAAACAAAATGAAAAAGAAAAATACAAAATCGAAAAATGTTATGGTTGTATCAAAACATGCCATGTAGCAGATACCCCATATTGTATTACAAAAGCCTTGATAAATGCCGTTAAAGGCAATATGGAAAAAGCTTTGATTTTTTGTGGAAGCAATGTAGGTAAAGTAAAGGAACTGGTTTCTGTCCATGAATTAATGCAAGAACTTGTGATGGGCTAGATAACATAGAAAGTCCCCCGATGATTCGGGGGATTTAACTATCTACAGTTTTTATTGTTTTGATTTTCGTTATTGTTATTGTTTTGATTGTTTCTGTTATTATTTTGATTATTGTTTTTGTTTTCTTTATTTTTCTTTGACATGAAAAGCACCTCCATTCAAGTTTCAATTTTATTGTTGCCGATAAATTTTCAAAATATACGATTTTAAATTTGTCTTTTTCTTCCATTTAAGATATAATAGAAAAAACGATAAAACAAACAAAAGGAAAAATTTTCAAAGAACCAAAAACAAAAAATAGAATAGAATAAATGGGAGGCAAATATGAGTTTTAAAAATGAAAAATTAGAAGAATTTAACGAATACATAAAATTTAGAAAAGTGGCTATTATAGGATTAGGTGTTAGCAATTTACCATTATTAGACGATATGTATCATAAAAAAGCAAGAGTTACCGTTTTTGATGAGAGAAACATAGAAAAAATTCCCAAACATATAATGGACAAAATAACGTCTTATGGTTTTGGATTTTCTTTTGGAAAAAATTGTCTGGAAAATTTAAAAGGATTTGATGTTATTTTCCGTTCGCCAAGTTGTTTGCCAACAAAATTTGAATTGCAACAAGAAGAAAATAGGGGAGCCATTGTTACCACAGAAATTGAAATGTTGATGAAAATGTGTCCTTGCAAAATCATTGGTGTAACAGGAAGCGACGGTAAAACTACGACCACCAGTTTAATTCATGCCATTTTGCAAAAAGCAGGTTATCATGCATTTTTAGGAGGAAATATAGGAACGCCATTGTTTACGAAACTTTCTGAAATGATGCCAGAAGATATTGTGGTATTAGAATTGAGCAGTTTTCAATTAATGGGAATGGAAATTAGCCCAGATATAGCTGTTATGACTAATGTAACACCAAATCATCTCAATATTCATAAAGATTATGTAGAATACATACAGGCAAAAAAAATATTTTTAAATATCAAAATGAAAATGGTATTCTAATTTTAAATCATGACAACGAGATAATAAAAAATTGTGAAAAAGAGGCAAATGGAAAAGTAATCTTCTTTAGTCGTCAAGAAAAGTTAGACAATGGATTTATGGTAGATGGTAGAGTGATAAAAGAATGTGAAGATAAAATAAGGAAACATATCTTCAATGGAGAAGACGCGATTTTAAGAGGAAATCATAATTTGGAGAATATAGCAACAGCAATCGCAGCTACCAAAACATTAGTACCGATAGAAACTGCTGTGGAGGCGATTCAAGAATTCAAACCAGTGGAACATCGAATTGAATTGGTTAGGGAAATAGACCAAGTAAAATGGTATAATGATTCTGCTAGTTCTTCTCCTACTAGAACACTATCTGGTTTGCATGCTTTTGACGAAGATATTGTATTGATTGCTGGTGGCTATGACAAGAATTTGGATTATGAACCTCTTGCTAAACCAATTGTAGAAAAAGTAAAGGCGTTGTTATTGATGGGTCAAACCTCTGGTAAAATTTTTGATGTGGTAAAAGAAGAATTGGAAAGTCAAAACAAAGATTTACCAATTTATATGTGCGAGAACTTAGCACAGACAGTGACAATGGCTAAGAAATTTTCAAAACCAGGAAATGTTGTTTTGTTTTTTGATTGGTGTTGTTGTTTTTTTTTT
>CAOJZE010000027.1 GCA_948466095.1 uncultured Clostridium sp. | reverse complement strand
TGGAGAAAAATAACATATATAAATCAAAAAAAGTCGAGATATTGCAATACTTTTATAGTTTTGCAAACGACTAATAATAAACAAAAAAGGAGAAAAGAATGAAATTTGTACACATAGCAGATATGCATTTTGACAGTCCGTTTGTCAACCTTTCAGACAAAGGTATTTTAGGAGATTTACGAAGACTAGAGCAACGAAAAGTATTTAAAAAAATAATTGAATATAGTAAGCAAAATCAAATAGAATATTTATTTATCTCTGGAGACTTATATGACCACAAATATGTAAAACATTCCACTATTGAATACATAAACCATTTATTTGAAGAAATACCAAATACACAAATATTCATCAGTCCAGGAAATCATGACCCCTATACTAAAAATTCGTATTACAATAAATTTAACTGGAGTAAAAATGTAACAATATTTTCAAACAAGATTCAGAAGGTAGAAAAAGAGGACATTCATATATATGGCTATGGATTTGACGACTTTTATTGTACAGACTGTGGCATGGAAGAATTTGAGTTAGATGATTTAGCTAAAATCAATATTTTAGTCATTCATGGTACTTTGGACGGTGCTTCTTTAGAAGAAAAGCAATATAATTCCATGACTAGAAGAATGTTAGAAGAAAAGAAATTTGACTATATTGCACTAGGGCATATTCATAAATTAGACAAAAGTACTCACATGGTATATCCAGGTTCCACTATTTCACTAGGATTTGATGAATTAGGAGAGCATGGAATGATAGTAGGAGACATACAAAAGGGAAATGTGAAATTAGAATTTGTTCCATTAGATGAAGAAGAATTTAAAGAAATCCATATGGAAATAAGCAATCTTTTATCAAAAGAAGAACTAATTGAAAAAATCAATGATTTAGAAATATCCAATAAAGAATATATTAAAATTATTTTAACAGGAAATAGAAACTTTGAAATTAACAAATATGAGATATTAAAATACATAGAAAATGAAAGAATTATAAAAATAAAAGATGATACACAAATAGCCTATGATTTAGAAAAAATAGCAAATGAAACTACATTAAAAGGTTTATTTGTAAAGGAAATGCTTGAAAAATTAAGGAAACCAGAAATAACAGAGGAAGAAAAGCACATAATCGAAAAATCCATAGAAATTGGGATAGAAGCTTTGGGATAAAAAGCCCTAACAAGCTTAATCGTAGAGCCATTTAAAAGGAGGAGAAATCTTGAGAATCAATAAATTGAAAATAAATGCTTATGGAAAATTAAAAGACAAAGAGATAAATTTTGAAAATAATATCAATATAATCTACGGAAAAAATGAAGCGGGAAAATCAACACTTTTAAACTTTATTTCTAACTGTTTTTATGGTATTTCTAAAAACAAAAAGGGAAAAGATATATCAGATTTTGAAAGATATATGCCATGGGCAGGAGAAGATTTTTCTGGAAAAATGGAATACGAATTAGATAATCAAGAAAAGTTTGAAATATTCAGAGATTTTAGAAAGAAAAATCCTAAAATATTCAATGAAGAAATGGAGGATATTTCAAAGGAATTTAACATTGATAAAAACAAAGGAAATGAGTTCTTTTATGAGCAAACCAAAGTAGATGAAGCTCTATTTTTATCTACGGTAGTAGTGAATCAACAGGGAGTAAAATTGGAAAAACAACAGCAAAACGTATTAATACAAAAGATTGCAAATTTAGTAGGCACAGGAGAAGACAATGTTTCCTTTAAAAGAGCGATGGACCGAATGGATAGACGCAGATTAGATGAAATAGGAACTGATAGGTCCAGAGAAAGACCCATTAACATAGTAACCAAAAGAATAGACGAATTAGAGAAGGAAAAACAAGAACTAGAAAAATATGAAAATATAAAATATGAAATAGAAGAAGACAAAAATAATTTAAAAAAACAGATAGAAAATTTGGAGAACGAAAATCAGTATTTAAAAGAAATAAAATTAATCAATGAAAACGAAAAAATTGAAAACGAAAAGATAAAGCTAAAAGAAAATTTAAAATATGAAAATGAAACAAAAACGAAGGAAATCAAAAACAAAATAAATGAAATTCGTTTAAACCATGAGGATATTTTTGAAGAAAATGAAAAGATAAAGGAAAAGAAAGATAAATTAAATAAAAAACAAATTATCAGTTTTGTAGCGGTTCTTTTCATTAATATTTTACAATTTATTCTTATTCGAAACATCTATTTCAACTGTATGTTTCTTCTTACAATACCAATGGTTCTAGTATTTGCAATAATTTCTAAAAATAAAATAACAAACAAGCAATCCAATATTAAGAAACATATAGAAAAAGCAGAAAGTGAAATAAATAGTCTAAAACAGGAAAAGGAGTTATTAGAGAAAAATAATGATGAATTAGAGGAAGAAATAAATAAATTAAAAAATGAGTATCAATTAAAAATAAATAGTGAAAATGAGAAAATAAAAAATAAATATTTTAATCAAATAGAAGAAACCAAAATCAATGAGTTAGCAAAGCTAGAAAATATCAATTTAGAAATACAGAAAGTAGAAAATGAATTAAATCATAAAAAGATAGAATTACATACATTGGATTTAGACAACAAAAACATAGAACCAAAGTTAGAAAATTTATCCAATATAGAAGAAGAATTGGTTGAAAATACAGAAAAGATGATGAGTTTGAGGAGCTTAGAAAAAAGCATCTACCTAGCCAAAGAGGTATTAGAACAATCTTATGAAAAAATGAAAAATACAGTTACCCCTAAGTTTACAGAGGAATTATCTAGGACAATAGCAGAAATTACCAATGGAAAATATAATAAAGTGAGATTAAATGATGATACAGGTTTAGTAGTAGAGTTAGAAAATGGGAATTATATACCAGTATCTAGATTGAGTGTCGGAACCATTGACCAATTATACCTTTCCCTAAGACTTGCTATGGTAGAAAATCTGTCAGAGGAAAAAATGCCAATTATTTTAGATGAAACATTTGCTTATTATGATACAGAAAGGTTAGAAAATATTTTGAAATATATAGCGGAGCGATTTTCTGATTATCAAATTGTGCTATTTACATGTACACAAAGAGAAATGCAAGTTTTAAAGGAGTTAAATCTGAAATTTAATTTAATAGAGATTTAAAATTACAGTCTGTCATACAATTACAGACTGTTCCTAGCCTAAGAATTACGAATAAAAAGCTCTTATATTGAACTATTTCTAAAAATGTAGTATAATACAAAAAGCAAATTAAAAGAAGGAGAATGGATATGTTTGAAAAATTACAAGCAGTAGAGGAAAGGTATGAGGAATTAACAAAATTAATTGCAAACCCAGAGGTAATAGCAAATCAGGCAGAATGGCAAAAATTAATGAAAGAACATGCAAGTATAGAAGATATCATATTAAAATTTAGAGAATATAAAAAAGTAAAAGAAGCAATGGAAGAAGCAGAAGAATTAATGCAAGACCCAGAAATGAAGGAATTAGCAGAAGCCGAATATTATGAAGCAAAAGAAAACCTGCCCAAAATAGAAGAAGAATTAAAAATTTTATTAATTCCGAAGGACCCAGATGATGATAAAAACATTATGTGTGAAATTAGGGCAGGAGCAGGAGGAGAAGAAGCAGCCCTATTTGCAGGGACATTATTTAGAATGTACACCATGTATGCAGAAAAAAAGAATTGGAAACTAGAAGTATTAAACGAAAATGAAACGGGACTAGGAGGATACAAAGAAATATCTTTCATGATTACGGGAAAAGGAGTTTACAGTAGATTAAAATTCGAAAGTGGAGTGCATAGAGTGCAAAGAGTTCCTGATACAGAAAGTAGTGGAAGAATCCACACATCAACCGCAACAGTTGCTGTATTACCAGTAGTAGAAGATGTAGAAATAGAAATCAATCCAACTGATATTAAAATGGAAGTGTTTAGGGCTTCTGGAGCAGGAGGACAACATATTAATAAAACGTCATCAGCTGTAAGACTCATTCATGAGCCAACAGGAATTGTTGTAGAATGTCAAACAGAAAGGTCACAATTCCAAAATAAAGATAATGCTATGAAAATGCTTAGAACGAAACTATATGAAATAGAAAAGGAGAAGCAAGACAGCGAAATAGCGAATAGTAGAAAAACACAAGTTGGTTCAGGAGATAGAAGTGAAAAAATTAGAACTTATAACTATCCACAAGGAAGAATTACAGACCATAGAATAGGAATGAGTATTTATCAAATGGAGAATTTTTTAAATGGTGATATTGATGAAATGATAGATAACTTAATTGCAGCAGATAGAGCAGAAAGATTGAAGGGCGAAGAATAATTAAAAAATCAAGAAAGCTACCTCAAATGTTGGAAAAGTAATATTTGGGGTAGTTTTGTGAATGAGACAAGTTTCTTGAAAATAAACTAGAATAACACAAGTTAGTAAAGGAGATGCTTTCATGGAAGAAATATTAAAAACAACCATGTTAGGCTTGTTTTTTGGGACATTTGGTACTACTTTAGGAGGTATCATAGGAGTCATCATAAAAAAGCATTCTAATAAATTTTTAAGTTTTATATTAGCATTTGCTTCTGGATTAATGATGGCTGTTATATGTTTTGACTTAATACCAGAAGCTTTAGAAATTAGCACAATAGCCAATATAGTATTAGGAATTGTTGTAGGAATAATAGCCATGATATTTTGTGATTTACTAGTAGAAAAGAAATTCAATCAAAAAGTTCGATTCAAAAAGGGAAATAATACTTTGCTAAAAACGGGAATTATTGTATCCATTGGATTAGCGATTCATAATTTTCCAGAGGGATTGGCGATAGGTTCTGGCTTTGAAGCATCTATGAGATTGGGATTGAGCTTGGCTTTGGCTATTTGCTTACATGATATACCAGAAGGAAGATTCCAAAGTAGACACCAAGTGAAATATGTTTGGTAAAATGATTTGAATTCAAAATTTGATATATCAATTATATAGAAAATATTGGAAAATACTAGAAATTTATTTGACAAATACAAAAGAATATGTTATTATTTAATTACAAAATAAATGTGTCTGATTCCAATGGTCAAACTTGTAGTCGTATGTGTACCCGCGAATACACATACTTTTTTTATGCTAAAAAATAGAGCAGACCGCGAAATCCACTCTATCGACTATGTATTGCTACAGTTTAGTCTTTGTCTAATTGCTCATCTTTATTTAACTGATGTTGCAATGAAAGTTCTAGCCTTACGACTTTTTCCCTTTCTACTAGCAATTTATCAACTAAATCAAGAATTGCATCTCCAATGGTCATTTTCTGTAGCCTCCTTTCCGCCTTTTAGAAAAGGCTAACCTTTCCTTTAACGTAAGGTTGTTAATATATTACTATAAATTTATGCCCAAAACAAGCGAACAAAACAAAAATATTTCAAGTTTTTTCCAGTAATCTTATTATTGGATTTTTGTAAATACAAAATTTTCTGTGCCAAAAAGTATCAAATTTTTGATAATATGTAAGGTAGTAAAATTTGATAGGTGGTAAAATGAGCAAACCGTTGAAAATAAAAGAGTTTAGAATATTAATTTGATAGTTTTGTGAGTGGAGGTAAGTAGGCGATAGCGTATGCTATCGAATATCTTACCAAAAGGGACAATTTTTTGATAAAATGAATAATGCTTTTTTATGATAACAAAGTAGATAAAATGTTGGTGTTATTCTTTTATTTTTTATTGTATTATGATAAAATCAATAAGAAAATTAAGAAAGAAAGGGAATAATGTAAAATGCAAGTAGATTATATTGAAATTGATAAAGCACTAGATTATTATGGGATATATGATGAGAAATATAAAAATAAATGTTATAAGTGTATAGAAGATATTAATACAATAAGTGATTTTAATACTAAAAGTGAAGAAGTTTATAATATTTTGTATACAAATAAATCATCTTCAATATATACTCTTTGGAAAAAGCAAGATATGATAGAACTTTTTGGAGAACAATATAATTCTTTTATAACAAGTGTTTTAGTATTATTAGGCTATAAATTACACGAAAATAATATGATAAATAAAAATTATAGTGATACACAAAAGATGTTATATAAAAAAAGAGTTACAGAAACTTTAACTAATGATATTTATATTAAAAAATTAAAAAATATTAGAGTTTCGCAAATGATTTGGGCTGCCTATTTTATTAATACAAAGCTAATAGAAGTTGGAAGATTGCAATATGAAAGACGTGAAAATTATATAAAAATACATATACCTTATGGAGATAAACTAGAAATAGGAGAAGTATTAAATTCGATTAAAGATTCTAAAACTGAAATCAAAAGATACCTAAAATTAGAAAATCCAGAATATCATTGTGATTCCTGGTTATTAAGTAATCAAATAAATAAAATGATAGATTCTAATTCTAATATTGCTAAATTCTATAAATTATTTGAGGTAAAAGATGGCGAAGATGCAAAAAAAGATATATTGAATTTTATTTTTAATATACAAGAATGTGATAATTATAATACACTAGTAGAAAATACTACATTGCAAAAATTGTTGAAACAACAATTACTTCAAAACAAAGAATTTAGAATAGGGTGTGGAAAATTAAAAAATGAATATCTTAATGATAAGTAATATAGATAGTGATGAAAAATTAGAAGATATATGGTTAGCAAGAACTTTTCAAAAAGATGGACACAATGTAGCTATTATTGATAAAAATTATGATGAGAGATTAGAAGACATATTTGATGTATTTTTACAAAGAAATACATGGGAATCGAATGCAACAATAGAAAGCATAAATAAGGAGAATGAATTTAAAACAAGAATAGTAAAAAAAGATTTACTACGTATAAATTTTGATGGTAAATTTGATGGTAAAGATAAAACATATTTAGTTGATTTATTTAAGAAAGGGTATGCAGTTATACCAAGTATTGATAATTTAAAAGATTTAAAGTTATTAAATAATCCAAATAAATATATGTTGAAATTAAAAAATAGTTATGATGGAATTGGTCAATTAGTAGTAGAGAGAAATAATCTAAAGCAGAAATTTGATAATTCCTATATTATTCAACCTTTTATGAAGTTTAAATCAGAAGTACAATTTTATTATATAAAAGATAAGTTTGAATATGCCTTGGAATTTATACCAAGTAAAGTTCCAATTTATCCAGAAGCAATAAAATATGAATATACTCATAAAGAACTAGAAATGGCAAACAAATTCGCTTTAATGAATGGGAATTATTATGGAATTCAAAGAATAGATTTTATAAAACTAGAAGATAATACGCTTTTATTAACTGAAATAGAAGATATAGCACCATATTTAGATTTAGATCAGATTGATGAAAAGATGAGGAAAAAGTTTATTATTGATTATAAAAATATGGTATATGAATATATGGGAAGCAAAGGATTTAATGTGTACAACTAAAAGCTTAAAATCTATTTGACAAGTACAAGATTATATATTATTATTTAGATGCAAAATTGAATCGCTGTTATTCAAAATAAGTCGTATGTGTTGTACCACGAATGCAACACATATTTTTTATTTTTTCAGTAATTTTATTATTCAGTTTTTACTAGAAAAATAAAATTTTTTTAATTTATGGTTAGTTTTTTCGAAAAATATGGATGTATATATAATAGAGGATAATTATAAAATAAAAAAAGAAATGCTATAAAAAAATTGAATTAAAAATAGAAATATAGAGTTTTTCTTAAAACAAGCCCTTTAAATCAATAATTTATATGTGAATAATAACGTCTTTCTAGCATATAAATTGAATAAATATTAATAAATAACAGGAGAAACTATGAACGAAACATTTAAAATTAATGTGTATTTTGATGAAAAGGGTGAAGAAATCGAAAATTTAATATCTCATTTTTTAATTGATCTATTAGAGAAAAAGAGATAATAAATTTTTATTATTTCAGTATTTGAATTTCCTAGAAAATTAGTTATAATTAATAGGAATTCAAATCGTTGTTTTTATCAAGCATGGGAAGGAGGAGAAATGCTTGAGACAATAAAAACAGTAATTTATAAGGTGGCAATATATATAAGATTATCAAAAGAAGATGTAGACAAAGGATTTGATGAAAGTGAAAGTATTACAAATCAAAAATCTTTACTAACAGAATATGTAGAAAAATTAGGATGGGAATATGAACTAGTAGATATTTATATAGATCCAGGATATACAGGAACAAACTTTAATAGACCAGATTTCCAAAGAATGATAAGAGATATCGAAAATAAAAAGGTAAATATGGTAATAACAAAAGACCTATCTCGTTTAGGTCGTGATTATATAGAAACAGGAGAATATATTGAAAAGTGGTTTCCAGAGCATGAGGTTAGGTATGTTTCTGTAACAGATGGGATAGACACCTTTGCTACTAATAATGGCAATAATGATATAGCACCATTTAAATCTATCTTAAATGATATGTATTCCAAAGATTTATCTAAAAAGATTAGGACAGCCTTACATACCATGCAAAAACAAGGAAAATGGGTAGGAGGAAAAACAGCACTAGGATATGTAAAAGACCCAAACGATAAAAACAAATTGATGATATGTGAGCCAGAAGCGGAAATCGTAAAAACTATTTTTAATATGGCAAGTTTACGGAGAAGAAGTAGGAGCCATCAAAAACTATCTAAATGACAACAAAATACCAACAGCGAATCAAATAAGGTATAACAAAGCAACTTTTTGGGAAAATAAAACAGTAAAAAACATCTTAAAAAACGAGGTATATATTGGAAATACTGTGCAAAATAAGAGAAGTAGAATAAGTTATAAAAACAGAAAATTAAGAAGTAATCCACAAGAACAGTGGAACATTGTGGAAAACACACACGAACCAATCATTGAAAAGCAGCTTTTTGACAAAGTACAAAAAATGGTAATTGTGCAAAAATATAATAGAAATGAAAAAAAGCATAAGTTTTTATTAGATGGATTATTGTTTTGTTATGAGTGCAAACACAAAATAGGAGTAAGAGGAAAGAAAAACGGATATATGTTTATGATATGTAATAATTATCGTAGAAACTCAAAATTAGGGCTTTGCACATCACATGGATTTAGTTATGAAGCATTAGAAAAAACAATACTACAATACATAAAGAATTTATTTTTAGCAATCGATAGTAAGAAAATAGAATTGAACGTAAAAAACAATCAAACAAAACAAGATTATGGAAAAATGCTAAAACAGAAACAAACAGAAATTAACCTTATAAAAGATAACATAGACAAAATGTATGTTGACAAACTAAATGGTAAAGTTAGCGAAGAAATGTATGAAAGGGTATTTAACAAACTAATCAATGAAGTAAATGAAAAAGAAAAGGAATACAATGAGTTAAAAAACAAAAAAGAAAATGCTATGCAAGATGATAGTAAAGAGATAGAAAACATTGTTAAAGAATTTTTAAAACTAGAAAAGCCGACACCTGAAATAATGAAAATAATCATTAATAAAATAGAAATACACCAAGATAAGCAGGTAGATATCATTTTTAATTTTAATAGATTAAATGATATTAATATCAAAAATGCACAAAACGACTAATCTAATATTTGATATCAGATTAGTCGAAACAAAAAAATCAAAACTGTCTACTTTGACATCAACCAGAAGGAATATCCATGGCAGTACCAATGAAAAACGGAGGAATGAAAATATCAAAAGTAATATTTTATGTAGTATTATCAGGAATAACAACAGGGATAGGAGCCTTCTTTGGTGCCATCGTAGGGTCCATATCAGAGGAAATAATCAGTATTTGTCTAAGCTTTGCTGCTCGGTGCCATGTTATATATTGTATCAGGAGAATTAGTACCAGAAGCCAACGCTTTATATCATGGAAGAATGACAGCTGTCCGGAAATATGATAGGATTTTTAATTGGTATTTTTGCGACAAGAATATAGAGGCAAATATTCACCAAAATATAGCGAAAAAACGTTTGAAAAATTTGCTATTTCTATTGACTTTTGAAGTTAGTAATTGTATAATTTAACAAGAAAATAAGAGAGAGCGGAATGTGCTTGCCACCTACATAGAAAGTGAGGTGGTGCGTATGGTAGAAAAAATCATGCAATTATTAATATTGTCATTATATGCAAATATATTATTAACCATTATCGCATTTGCCTTAATTATAGCATTGGTTGTAATTATAAGCAAATAAAATAAAAAACACATCTCTGCTTGCCGGTGGACGATGTGTTTTTAAACATATATAAAATAGGTAACCACATTTTGTGGCTTTCTTATTTTCTAAATTTATTATAATACAAAAAATATATAAAGTCAATCAATAGAAGGAGAAAAAGATGAAAAACGTTTTAGAAGGATTAAATGACAAACAATATGAGGCAGTAGTAAATACAGAAGGACCATGCCTAGTAATTGCTCGGTGCAGGAAGTGGAAAAACAAAAGTATTAACCCATAAGATAGCTTATTTAATAGGAGAAAAAGCAGCTAAACCATGGGATATATTAGCCATTACATTTACCAATAAAGCAGCCAATGAAATGAAAGAAAGAATAGCAAATCTAGTAGGAGATTTAGCAAAAGACATCTGGATGGGAACTTTTCACTCTATTTGTGTGCGAATTTTAAGAAGATTTATCGACCGAATCGGATTTGATTCTTCCTTTATCATATTTGACACAACAGACCAAAGAGCATTAGTAAAAGCTTGTTTAAAGGATTTAGCTATTGATGATAAATTATTTACAGATAGGAGTGTATTATCTGAAATTAGTAATGCCAAAAATGAGATGTTAGAGCCAGAACAATATACACTAAGGGTCAATGGAGATTTCAGAAGAGAAAAGATAGCAACCGTTTATGAATTATACCAAAAAAGATTAAGAGAAAACAATGCCATTGATTTTGATGACATTATTAACTATACCATAAAAATCATGATGGAAAATCCAGAAATATTAGAATATTACGCTAATAAATTTCAATATGTATTAGTAGACGAATATCAAGATACGAATAAAGCACAATTTACTTTAATCACGCTATTTGCTTCGAAAAATGGAAACATCACAGTTGTTGGAGATAATGACCAACGGAATCTATTCTTTTAGGGGAGCAGATATTTCAAACATATTAAACTTTGAAAGAGATTTCCCTGGCACCAAAATCATAAAATTAGAGCAAAACTACCGTTGTACCCAAAATATTTTAAAAGCAGCTAATAGTGTCATAAAAAATAATGAGGTCAAATACAAGAAAGAACTTTGGACACAAAACGATGAAGGAAATTTGCCACAGGTTTATCAAGCAGACAATGAATATGACGAAGGAGCTTATATTGTAGAGCAAATTGAACACTTAAAAAGAGAAGAATACTATAAATACTCAGATTTTACCATCTTATATAGAATGAATACACAATCTAGAGCAATAGAAGATATTTTAAGAAGAGAAAATATTCCTTATAAAATTATAGGTGGTTTAAAATTCTATGAAAGAAAAGAAATCAAAGATATTATTGCTTATTTACGATTAATACAAAATAGTAGTGATAATTTAAGTTTAAAAAGGATTATCAATGAGCCCAAAAGAGGAATTGGAAAAACAAGCTTAGAAAAAATAGAACAATTAGCAATTACCAATGAAGTTTCTATGTATGAAATCATTAAAAAAGCAGATGAATATGGGCTAAATAGAGTTTATCTAAATTCAAGAGAATTTGTTAATATCATAGAGGAATTACGAGCCAAAAAAAATAATATGACAATCTCAGAATTAGTCAAATTAACTTTAAAAAAATCTGGTTATAGCAAAGCATTAGAACAAGAAAATACAATCGAGGCAGAAAATAGAATTGCCAATTTGGAAGAATTTTTAACAGTAACCATAGAATTTGAAGAAGAATTTGCAGAAAATTCATTAAGTGAGTTCTTAGAAGGAATCACCTTATCCAGTGACTTAGATAATATGGAAGAACAAGAAGAATCCGTTACTTTAATGACCCTTCATAGTGCGAAAGGACTTGAATTTCCAGTTGTATTCCTAGTTGGAATGGAAGAGGGGATTTTTCCAGGTCACCAATCTATGATGGAACCACAAGAATTAGAAGAAGAAAGAAGATTGTGCTATGTGGGCATTACGAGAGCTAAGGAAAACCTGTTTTTAACTTGCAGTAAACAAAGAACGATATTTGGTTCCACTAGTTATAATCCAGTATCAAGATTTTTAGAAGAAATTCCGCAAGAATTACTAGAAGGATATGAGCAAGCATTTGGACAAGTTTCTAATAAAGACGAAATGTTTAAAGATTCTCCTTATACCTGGAGCTATGGAAATAAAAATAATTCTGCTGTAAAAACTTATAAAGTAAATGAGAAAGAGCCAGTTATGGCGGCTAAAAGTAGTAGTAATTTTGCTTTTCGAACAGCAGAAAGCTTCTTAAACAATCTAGGTAAAAAAGCCTCTCATAGCAAAGCAGTTGATTTATCACAATATAAAGCAGGTGTGAGGGTATTTCATAAGAAATTTGGAGAAGGTACCATCAACCGAGTAGAACCAGAAGGAGAAGACCTAAAAGTAGATATTAACTTTGATAAAGCAGGACATAAGAGATTAATGGCAAAATTTGCTAATCTAGAAATTATAAAATAAAAGAAAAATCCCTATTTTCAGAAGAAACTGGGGATTTGTACATTAAAAATGTATAAAATTTCTCAAAATGGAAAGACTAAAGAAAGAATATGAAAAGAAAGGAAGGATAAAAATGGCAGACTTAAATCAAATTGAATTACAACATCTAAGACATCTAATAGGAGCACATGAAACTGCGTACCAAAAATTAAACACTTATTCTTCACAAGCTGTTGACCCTCAAATAAAACAACTATTTTCAAAGTCAGCACAAGATGCATTAAATACAAAACAAAAATTAATGACATTTTTAAACAATTAAGAGGAGGTAAATAGAATGGATGAAAAGATAATGGTAAACGATATTTTAGGAAGTGTAAAAGCAGATTTGACAGCATATCAAACTGCTATATCAGAATGTGAAAATATGCAATTAAGACAAACTTTTCAACAAATCAGAAACAATGATGAAAGTTTTCAATATGAATTATTCAAAATAGCACAATCAAAAGGATATTATGTTCCAGCACAAAAAGCAACTACAACTGAAATTAGCACAGTCAAAACAGAATTGCAATAATATCCGAAAAGGTGATTTTGGAGACGGAGGGGGACATGGGGACATTATCTACGTCCCCATGTCCCCCTCCATCCCCAGAATCATCTTGCCGAATTGGCAAAATTTAAAAATAGGAGATAAATGAAATAAAAAGAAGATAAACATATAAAAAGGAAAAAAACTTACGGAAATTCAGAATACAAACTCATTGCAAAAAACAAAAAAATACAATATTATAATACTGAATTTTAAATTCATGATAAGAAAAAATAATTAAGATACAAAGGAGATTGATATCGAAGATGTTAAAAAAAGTAATGATACATACGAGAAGAAGTATAAAATTTATCGTACTTTTTATGATTTCAACCTTTTTAATAATAAGCACAATTGCCCTTTTATATAAGCCTACCTATAGTGTTTTTATGAATGGAGAGCAAGTAGGATATACCGAAAACAAAGCAGAATTACAACAAAAAATCAATACATACATAGAAAATGGGGAAGAAGAAAGCAAAAGTGTGGCATTTGTACAAGTGGCTAATCTTCCTAATTATAAATTATGCTTGTTAAAAAAGGATGTTGTAGCAAACGATGAAGAAATATTTGGACAAGTTAAAGAGCAAGGAGTTACCTACTATCGTTATTATGCCATATTAGATAATCAAGAAGAGAAATTTTATGTTTCAAGTTTTGAAGAAGCAGAAAAAGTAGTCAACAGTTTAAAAGAAAAGAACAGTTCTAATATAGAACATATATCAATTGTAGAAAAATATGAACAAAAATTAGAGGGCTTAATTACCTCAGAAGAAGCGATTTCAAAATTATATAAAGAAACAGATAAAACAGTTACAGTAGCACAAAATAAACCCAAAAGCAAAGGGACTAAATATGAGGCTACAGGAAATGTTAATACAGCACTTACAACATCAGGAGGAAAAGCAAACATTGGAGTAGCTTTAATTAGACCAATAGCAGGAACCATTACATCAAGATTTGGTGTTAGGAGTAGTATCAGAGTTTCCTCTCATACGGGTCTGGATATTGCCGCATCAACAGGAACTCCAATTGCTGCCGCAGCATCAGGAACCGTAACTTTTTCAGGATATAAAGGTTCGTATGGCAATATGATTGTCATATCACATGGAAATGGAGTACAAACTTATTATGGACATTGTAGCAAACTATATGTATCAGCAGGAACACAAGTATCACAAGGGCAATCTATTGCAGCGGTTGGTTCAACAGGAAATTCAACAGGACCACATTTACATCTAGAGGTAAGATTGAATGGAGTTGCTTATAATCCACAAAACTATGTATATTAAAAATAAAAACAATTCGAACTGTAAAAAGTCGAATTGTTTTTTCAAAATTAAAAATAATTAAATCCGATATCGATGGCATTTTTCTTAATTAAAACTTTCCCATGTTCTAATAGTTTGCATTCGAAATGATTAGAAAAAGAAGGAAAACTTCCAAATTCCGATAAAATAGCATAAAGTAAATCTATATTATCGTGTTCTGCATCTAAATGCTTCAAAACTAAATAATAGGTATCTTTCCATAAATATAGGACCGTATTTTTAGCTAATTTCTTAAGATTCAATTTATGTATGGTATTTATGGCATGGCAACATTCACAGAAGGTATCAAAATTCTCAAAAGAACAGATAAGTTGCCCACTTGAACTGTCAAAGTGTTTTCTTCTAGCAATTAGTTTTTTCTTTTTGCTATTCTTTTCAGGTAAAAATTTTGTAATGGTAAAAACAACAACATCATCGAAAGAAGAAAAAGCTTCAATTAATAATTTATAACCATCTGTATAAAAAGCAACTTCCTTTTCTGCTTTTTTTAATATGTCAGAAAAGATTTCTTGTGTCTCAATGGCTTTTGCCATAATATTATGCACATTGGCATGATTTAACCCCAACTCATCGGAATTAATAATAACACGGATTTTGTTATCCGTAAGTTTTTCAATCTTCATAAAGTAAATTCCTCCTTAATTACTACTAATTATATTATACTACTTATATTATTATATGGAAAGGCACAATTTTTGGTAATTATGATTAGCTATTATTAATACTATAGGCAAAATTTATTATATTTTTTCTAAAGTAACTCTCAAAAATCTAATAATTTACTTGAAAAAATTGTTAATTCAAGATATAATACCAAAAGTAGAATAAAAATGCAATAGCCGTAGCAAAATTACAAAAGTTGGAGGTAAAAACAATGACAAAAGAGAAAAATATAGGGATATTATTAATATTTATTTTATCAGGACTAGTAGTAGGGGGATTACTAGGAGAATTAGCATCAAAAGTAAGTTGGCTTTGGTGGTTATCTTACAGCCAAAGTTTTGGACTAGAAAATCCAATAGTATTAGATTTAAGCGTACTAAAAATCACGTTTGGTTTGATGTTTAAAATCAGCATATCCAGTATCATTGGAATGGTACTTGCGATATTCATATATAAAAAAGTATAATAGGGGCAATTAGAACAAGAAAGGAACGGTTTTTTTGCCAATTAAAATAAAAGAATTACCAGAATTAGAAAGACCCTATGAAAAGCTAGAATGGTATGGAGAGAAAACACTATCCAATGCGGAATTACTAGCTATTATCATAAAGACAGGAACAAGAGAAGAAACCTCTGTCCAATTAGCACAAAAAATATTGAATCTAAATGATACAAAAACAGAAGGTATCAATTTTTTACGAAATATAACCATAGAAGAATTAATGCAGATTAATGGGATAGGGAAAGTAAAAGCAATTCAATTAAAAGCAGTTGGAGAATTAGCCAATCGAATGATGATGCCAACTAATTTTAAAAAAATAACCATAAAAGAACCCTATGATTTAGCAAAAATCATGATGGAAGAGTTAAGATTTCAAAAAGAAGAAATTGTCAAAATTGTGATACTAAATAATAAAAATCAGATTCTAAAAATAAAGGACATTGCAATTCGGAGGAAGTAATTTTGC
>CAOJZE010000026.1 GCA_948466095.1 uncultured Clostridium sp. | reverse complement strand
CGAACGATTGAACTTGCCAAAATAGCAGGATATTTACATGATATTGGAAATTGTGTCAATCGTACAGACCATGCACATAGTGGAGCTATACTGGCATATAACATTTTAAAAGACATGGGAATGCCAGTAGAAGAGAGAACAGAAATTATGATGGCAATCGGAAATCATGATGAAAAAACAGGAACAGCAGTTAGTGATATATCAGCAGCTCTTATTTTGGCAGATAAATCAGATGTACATCGAGATAGAGTTTTAAATACTAATTTATCCACATTTGATATACATGATAAAGTCAATTATGCAGTAACAGATGCTGATTTAAAAATAGATAGCCAAGAGAAAAAAGTAATCCTGAAACTAACCATTGATACTAAAATATGTCCAGTACTAGATTATTTTGAGATTTTTATGGATAGAACGATGATGAGTAAATATGCGGCAAAGTATTTGAATATATGGTTTGAATTATTGATTAATAATTCAAGGCTATTGTAAACAAACATAGAAAATTTAAAGAAGAAGGGAAAAATAAAAATGAAAAAAATAAAAATATTAACCATTACATTAGTAATAATAGCAATTACCATGATAGCATTTTTTGGGGTTTATACACAAGTACAAAATAGAATGGAAAATCAAATAAAAAATTATACAGATGCTATGGATTTAAAAGGTAGTAGAAATGTTAGATTAACAGTAAGTACAGGAAATACAACAGTAGTAAAAGATGCGGAAGGAAAAGTGGTAGAGGAAGAATTAACAGATGAGCAAATAGCAGAGAAGGGATATACGAAGGAAGAAGTACCAGATAATAAGGAAGAAATTAAAAATGTAGAAAGTTATAAAGATTCTAAAAAGGTAATAGAAAAAAGATTAAAAAAATTAGGTGCTGACAATTATCGTATAAAATTAGACGAACAAACTGGCGATATCGTAATAGAATTTACGGAGAATGACCAGACAGACAGTATTATTAGTAATATTAATACAGCAGGAAAATTCGAAATTGTAGATAGCCAAACCAATGAAGTTTTAATGAATAATAGTGATATAAAAAAAGCAAAAGTTATGTATGGTTCTGATAATAGTACGGGAACGGCAAATAGTGGTACGTCTGTATATTTAGATATAGAATTTAATAAAGAGGGAAAAAAGAAATTAGAAGAAATTAGTAATCAATATGTAAAAGTAGAAGAAGAAAACACAACAGAAGAGGAAAATGCTAACACAGAAGAGAATGCTATTGACAAAGAGGAAAAAACAGTTACCATGAAGATAGATGATGAAACAATCATGTCAACTAGTTTTGAAGAACCAATTAAAATTGGAAAATTACAATTATCTGTGGGTAGTAGTTCTACCGATGCAGATACATTACAAGGATATATTGAGCAAGCTTCTAATATGGCAACTGTCTTAGATACAGGAAATATGCCAGTAAAATATGAATTAGGCGAAAATCAATATGTTTTGTCAGATATTACAAAAAATGATATAGAAATAGCAGTATATGTGGTATTAGGAATCATCGTATTAGGAATTATCCTACTATTCATAAGATATAAAATAGTAGGAACTTTGGGAATTATTTCTTATATAGGATTCATATCTTTGTTTATGCTACTTGTTCGCTATACCAATGTGGTATTATCCGTAGAAGGTATTTTGGGAATCCTTATGGTATTTGTGTTAGATTATATGTTAATTAATAAATTATTAAAAGATAACAAAATAGAGTCGTATCAAGAATTTTTTACAAAAATAATACCGATTATGATTCTGGCAATTACATTCTGTTTCATTGGTTGGGTACCAATTAGTAGTTTTGGTATGGTAATGTTTTGGGGAATTGTTCTAATAGCAATTTATAATAGTATCGTAACCAATTATTTATTAAAAATAAATGCAGGAAAGGAAAAGTAGAAATGAAAAGTATGAGCCAAAAAAATAAAATATTAGCACTTTTGATAGCTATTATTATCATAATAGGAGTCATTGTTACTTTAGCAGTAGGTTTCCAATTTGATTTAAAATATCAAGAAGCTAGAACAATACAATTATATTTACAAAAAGATTTTGAAATATCAGATATCAAACAAATAACAGATGAAATGCTACCCAATCAGAAGGTTATTCTTCAAAAAGTAGAGGTGTATGAAGATACGGTTAGTATCCTTGCAAAGGATATAACAGAAGAGCAAAAAGGGAATATTGTTAATAAAGTGAATGAAAAGTATGGCATAGCGTTGGAGACAGATGATATTGAAATTACAACCATTCCACATACAAGAGGAAGAGATATTATAAAACCATATATTATACCATTTATCATAGCTACAGCTATTATATTGGTTTATATGGCTGTAAGATATTATCCATTAGGAATGATAAAAACAATAGTAAAAACAGGTATAACTATGGTTTTGGCACAAGCTGTTTTGATTAGTGTTGTGGCAATTACAAGAATTCCGATTGGAAGAGTTACCATTCCATTGGTTTTAATGGTTTATGTGTTATCTTTATTAGGATTAACAGCTTGTTGGGAAAAGCAATTAAAAGAGAAGAAGGAAGAAGAATAAATAGGAGATGCGAATTTTGATGGATTTCAGAATTCGCATTTTAAAAATTAATAAATTTCTAAAAAACTATACAAAATTTAAAAAACTAATGATATAATGAAAGCCAAAGAAAGAATGGAAAGAAAACGGAGGACGAAAATGGGAAATATCGTATTATTAGATGAATTAACCATCAATCAAATAGCAGCAGGTGAAGTAATTGAGAGACCAGCATCTGTCATAAAAGAAATGGTAGAAAACTCAATTGATGCAGGAGCAACCAACATAACGGTAGAAATTAAAAATGGAGGAATCGCCTATATAAAAGTAACAGACAATGGAAAAGGAATTGCACAAGATGATTTGGAAATTGCTTTTGAAAGACATGCGACCAGTAAAATCAGGTCAGCAGAGGATTTGAATTTGGTTACCTCTATGGGATTTAGAGGAGAAGCTTTGGCTAGTATTGCAGCTATTAGCAAGGTGGAAATGGTATCGAAAACAGAAGAACAAGAAACAGGATATAGAATTGTGATAGAAGGAGGAGATGTTTTAGAACAAGAAGAAACAGGCTGTCAAACAGGAACATCTATTACGGTTAAAAATCTATTTTATAATACGCCAGTAAGATATAAATTTTTAAAAAAAGATTATACAGAAGCAGGTTATATAGAAGATGTTATCACAAGAATAGCTTTAGTGAATCCTACGATAGCACTTAAATTAATCAATGCAGGGAAAACCATTATTCAAACAAATGGAAGTGGTGATTTAAAAAGTGTTATCTATAGTATTTATGGAAAAGATGTTGCCAATGGTATTATGGAAGTGACTTATCAATATGAAGATATTACCATTTCAGGTGTCATTGGAAAACCAGAAATAGCAAGGTCAAACCGTTCCAATCAATTATTTTTTGTAAATAAAAGATATATCAAAGATAAAACTTTAACAGCAGCAACAGAACAGGCATATAAAGGGTTAATACCAATTGGAAAATTTGGATTTGTAATATTAAATATGCAAATGAATCCAGCTAAAGTAGATGTCAATGTCCATCCAGCTAAATTGGAAGTGCGTTTTGAAGAAGAAAACAAAGTGTTCCAATCCATTTATCATGGGATAAAAGATACGTTACTAAAAAATGAGTTAGTTGCTAATCCAAATCCTAGAGAAGCAAGTTTTGAAGAGAGATTACAAAATTTAAGAGAAGCGAAAAAGGAAAAACAAAATAATGGACTTTTTGGATTTCGAAAACAAAACGAAAGAAAAATTGAAAAATATACACAAGAAGAAAGTGAAATGAAAACCAATCACATCATAGAAAATGAAAAACAAGAAACAAAAATAGGAAATCCAATTGATACATCAGATGTATTAGAACAATTAAAAGAAATGAAACAGAAAATGGAAAAAGAATTACAAGAGAAAAAGGCAGTAGAAGCAACGTTAGAAGAACCAGATGTGGAGTATCAATTAGAAAAAAAAGAAGAGAAGCGAAAAGTAGACATGGAAGAAGAGGCGCCTAATGAAATACAACTAGAAGAAGAGGTGGTAGAAAAGGAAGAAACCATAGAAAATACAAAAGAAGTGGAGGGAATGGAACAAAACACGGAGGACTTAGAGAATCATTCACAAGTAGATCCCAATGACTTTAACGAAATGTACACGAAAATGTTTGGAACAGAGCCAATTCAAGAGGAAACAGAGCGAGAAAAAGAAGAAGAACAAAAAACAAATGCGATTGATATTGTAAAAGATAATATATCAGTATTCGAAGAAATAGAGGAGTTTCAAAAACCAACTTATAAATTTGTTGGCATTGTTTTCAATACTTATATCATATTAGAAATTGACAAAGAAATGTATCTATTAGACCAACATGCAGCACATGAAAGAATTATGTATGAGAAAGTAAAGAAAAACTATTATAGTGAGAAAAATAAAGATTCTCAAATGCTATTGTTACCTGATGTTATTACATTAACACATAAAGAAATGGAGATTGCCAAAGAAAATATGGCAATGTTTGAGCAAGCTGGATTTGTGTTAGAGGAATTTGGAGAAAACACCATAAAGCTAATGGGAGCACCAACCGTATGTATTGATTTAGATACGAAAGAATTATTTTTGGAAACATTGGATGAAATTAATACAGTGGCAAGAACAGCAAAGCAAGAAAAAGAAGAAAAATTTATAGCAACAGTAGCATGCAAAGCGGCAGTAAAAGCAAATATGGCATTAGACGAAAGAGAGGTAGAGTCTTTAATGGACAAGTTGCTAGTATTACCAAATCCATTTACTTGCCCACATGGTAGACCAACAGTAATTAAAATGACGAAATATGATATTGAGAGAAAGTTTGCCAGAAAATAGAAATATCAATTGGAAAAGAGACCTTGTGAGAGGAGGATAATAAATGACTTTTATTATAATAACAGCCATCCTAGTGTATGTTATTTTAATTGCTTGGACATGGCAAAGCTTAGGTTCCATCGAAAAAATAAAAAAAGTAGTGATTATTCTGGTAGGAATTATTTTCATGTATGGTATCACATGGATTATTTTTCAAACAACAAAAGAAGGAATGAATTATCAAAATATAGAAATGCAAAATAGTGTGCAAAATATGTTAGTGGCTATTTTTTCAGGTATCAATGGGATGATTGTTATGCCACAAATGGCAAAAATGTTGGATAAGATAGAAGAAAATGAGATAGAACAAGAACAATTCATAAAAAGGATAGGAATACTAGTTATTGTTTTTGTAATATGCCTTATTTTTGAAAGAGGATATATGAGAGATACACAAGAGGGAATTTTAAAGGTGTATCATTCGATGCAATAAGGAAGTGACGAAATGAAAAAAGTAATTGTGATATGTGGACCAACAGCTTCTGGAAAAACGAAGCTATCTATTGAATTAGCCAAAAGAGTGGAGGGAGAAATTATTTCTTGTGATTCTATGCAGATTTATCAAGAAATGGATATTGGTACAGCTAAGCCAACCGAAGAAGAAAAGCAAGGAATTCAACACTATTTATTAGATTTTGTTTCTCCAGAAGAAAGATACAGTGTAGCAGATTATAAGAAGGATGCGAAACAGGCAATCAAAGAAATAGTAGCAAAAGGAAAAATTCCTATTATAGTGGGGGGAACAGGTCTTTATATTGATAGCTTGATTTATGAAATAGAATATCCCAATATAGAATTTGATTTGGAATATCGAAAACAACTTGAGAAAAGAGTAGAAATAGAAGGTTTAGAAAAATTATACGAAGAAGCAAAAACAATTGATTCACTAGCCATTCAAAAGATTAGCCAAAACGATACCAAAAGAATTCTTAGAATATTAGAAATTTATCACGCAACAGGAAAAACAAAGACAGAACAGGAAATAGAATCCAGAAAAAATCCACCAGAATATGATTATCAAGTTTATGCTTTAGGATGGGATAGACAAATCTTATATGAAAGAATTAATCAAAGAGTTGATTATATGATAAAGGAAGGCTTGATTCAAGAAGTAGAGGAGATTCTAAAAAAACATAAGCATTTTCCAACTGCTATGCAAGGATTGGGTTATAAAGAGGTAGAGGAATTTTTAGAGGGACATTTAACCAAAGAAGAAATGATAGAGAAGATAAAAATGGAGACGAGAAGATATGCAAAAAGACAAATGACTTGGTTTCGTAAGAATAAGCAGACCATGTGGTTGGATGGTCAAGCAAAGGTGGAAGATAATATCGATATTATCTTAAAGAAATTAAATAGTTAAGAAATTTTATTTATTTTTATGCAATAACTCCCAACTGCATAACAGACTGTAAACAAAATTGATAGCAATTTTGTAACAGTCTATAATTGGTTGGTCCCCCCGATTTGTTATTTCATAAAAATAAATAAAATTTCTAACAGATAATTTTAGAAGGGAATGAGATTAAATTTGGAGGAGAAAAAGAGTAAGAGCATAAAAAACAAAAAAAATACATCATCTTTGCAGAAGAAAAAAATAATGTTATATATTGCCTTTGTTGCGATTCTGTTCTACATAGCTTATGCTATTTATCTTCTAGTAAAACAACCAACTGATATTTTTACGATTGAAGAGGGAAAGTTATACCAAGAGGAAACAGATATTGGATATGTAATTCGTAATGAAAAAGTAGTAAAGGGTGAAAATTATAAAAATGGAATGAGGCAAATAAAATCAGAAGGAGAAAGAGCTGCTAAAGATGAAAATATATTTCGCTATTATAGTACAAATGAAGAAGCATTAAAAACAAAAATAGCGGATTTAGACAATAAAATACAAGAAGTTATGCTAAAGGATACCAGTTTATTTAGTTCTGATATGAAATTGTTAGAAAATCAGATTGATGAGAAAGTAGCGGATATTAACCAAATAACAGATAGTATAAAATTAGCTGAATATAAAAAAGAAATTAGTAATCTAGTGACCAAAAAGGCACAAATAGCAGGAGATTTAAGCCCTAAAGGTTCTTATTTGAATCAGTTAATAGAGCAAAGAAAAGGCTATGAGAGTCAATTGAATTCTGGTGCAGAATATGTAAAAGCACCTATGAGTGGCATTGTATCTTATAAAGTAGATGGGCTAGAGGAAACACTTACACCAGACAATTTTAGTTCTTTAAGTAAAGAATATTTAGAAAATTTAGATTTAAAAACAGGAAAGATAGTGGCAACAAGTGAAGAAAGTGGGAAGATAATTGATAATTTTTCTTGTTATATTGTAACCATATCTTCTTCAGAAGAAGCGAAGAATGCAGAAATTGGACAAAATGTAAAAATTAGGTTATCCAATAATATGGAAATATCAGCAGAAATAACGAATCTTATTGAAGAAGACGAAAAAGAAATAGTAATGATATTAAAAATAGAAAAGGAAATAGAGGAACTAATTAATTATAGGAAAATTTCTTTTAATTTAATTTGGTGGGACGATTCTGGATTAAAAGTGCCAAATCAAGCAATTCTGAAAGAAGATAATTTGAATTATGTTGTTAGAAATAGAGCAGGATACTTGAATAAAATACTAGTAAAAATAAAAAAACAGGGAGAAAAATATGCCATTGTTGAGTCTTATACAACAGATGAATTAAAGAAATTAGGGTTTACCAATGAGGAAATTGTAGCTTATAAAAAGATTTCACTTTATGATGAAATATTATTAAATCCAAATTTGAATTATCTAGAATAATATTACAATAATATTACAAAAATATTAAAATTTAATAACATTAGTGAAAAATATTGACAATATTGAAAAAAAAGTAGATACTTAAGAAAATAAAACAAAGGAAGTATTTTAGGAGGGTTTTTTTATGTCAGGAGCATTAATGAACAAAGTATTTGATCTATTTGGAATGGATCCAGTAGAGGATGACGGATACGAAGAAGAGGATGTATATGAGTATGAAGATGAGGAAGAAATAGTAGAAGATAAAAAATTATTTGGAAGAAGAAACAAAGATAAAGTAGTTAATATGCCACAAGCAAATGCCAATGCAATTAAAATGGTAATATCACAACCGACAACATTTGAACAATCAGATGAAATTTGTAGCTTTTTAAAAGAAAAGAAATCTGTCATTGTTAATTTGGAATATGTTAACAAAGATGTTGCTAGAAGAATTGTAGATTTTATTAGTGGTGGAGTTTACGCATTAGATGGATACATTCAAAAAGTATCAAATTCTATCTTTTTAGTAGCACCATCTAATTATGAAATTTCAAATGAAATGGCAAGAGAAGAAATGAAAAGTAAGCTTTCTGTTTCTTGGTTAAAAAATAACGGAGTAAATTAATCCGTCTATTTAAGGAGGAAAACAATGATAACGCCGTTAGATATAGAAAATAAAAAATTCTCAAAACAAATGATGAATGGATATAGCGTAGAAGAAGTAGATGATTTTTTGGATGATTTAACAGAAGACTATTCAAAAAATTATAAAGAAACAACAGAATTGAGAGCAAAAGTAGAGGAATTAACCCAAAATTTGGAACATTATAAAACAATAGAAGAAACATTACAAAGTACTTTGTTGATGGCTCAATCCACAGCAGAAGATGTGAAAAGTGTAGCACAACAACAAGCAGACCAAATTATAAAGGAAGCAAAAGGTTTGGCTCAAAAAAAAGCAAGTGACATGGATAATGAAATTGTAGCCAAAAGGAAAGAATTAGAAGATGTAAAAAAACAATTTGATATCTATAAAGCAAAAATGGAATCTTTGTTAATATCACAACTAGAATTATTAAAAGAGATTAATAAAAATGAGGAACTATAAAAAGTACAAAAGAAAACTGTCTATGGAAATAGGTAGTTTTTTTATTTTACGAGTTTTTGTTTTATCCTACCTGCTTTTAGTATTTTAAATAGAAAAATGTTACAAATTAGGATGTATATTACAGAACTGTTAAATGTATGTTACATTTCTATGAATACTCTTGACATTACAAAAAAAAAGAATAAAATAGTAATATCAAAGAAAGGTAAAGTATGAGAATAATAGGTGGAAAAGCAAAAGGAACAAAATTATACACATTAGAAGGAGAAAACACGAGACCCACATTAGATAGAGTAAGAGAATCCTTATTTAATATTCTTCAATATAAAATTCTAGATAGTATTTTTCTAGATTTATTTTCAGGAAGTGGAGCTTGCCGGAATAGAAGCAATCAGTAGAGGAGCTAAAAAAGCTATTTTATGTGACCAATCTAAACAGGCAATACGAATCATTAAAAAGAATATGGAAAAGACACATACTAAAGAGCAAATAGAATTATATCAAGCAACATTTGAAGAATTATTAAAAACAAAAATAAAAGAAAAACTAGATATTATATTTATTGACCCACCCTATCAAACAGATTTTGCCTATGAGGCCGTTAAAATGATACTAGAAAAGGATTTAATCCATCAAGATAGTATCATTGTGATTGAGACAGACCAAGAAAAAAGAATCAAGCAACAATTAGAAACATTAGAAATAGAAATCATGGATCAAAGGAAATATGGAAGAGTACATCTTATCTTCTTAAACCAGAAAAGAAAGGGGTAAACCATGGAAATATTTACATTATTAGAAACGTTGGAGGAATTATTAGAGACGAGTAGAAATCTACCATTTTCTTCGAAGGGATTAGTTGATAGAGAGCAAATGTTAGATTTGATAAAGGAAATCCGAATTAAACTCCCAGATGAATTAAAGCAAGCCAAATGGGTAAAAGAAGAGAGGCAACGTATTTTAGTAGAGGCTCAAAAGGAAGCAGATGGAATTGTAAAAGAAGCAGAAAATAGAATTATAGCAATGATTGATGAACATGAAATAACGAGAAAAGCCTATGACCAAAAAACAGAAATTATAGAAACAGCAAACGAAATGTCAAGAGAAATATCAGCAGGAACGAAAGAATATGCTGATAGTTTATTGGCTAATACCGAAGATGTATTAAATGACACGTTGGAGAAATTAGGAAGTAATATGACAGAAGCATTAAATCTAATGCAGCTTTCATTAGAAGATACGATAAAAACCATACAAAACAGTAGAAAAGAATTAAAATAAGAAAATCAAAAGTCAGATGTCAGAAGTCACGAAACAATGACTTTTGTATCTGGCTTTTTAGGAGATGGGGACATTATCTACGTCCCCATGTCCCAAAAGGGAAGGTGTAAAAATTGGCAAAAAAGAGACGATATAAAAAGAAAAAAAATAAAGCATCAAAAGCAGATATGACAGTGGTTACTTTGATTATACTAAGTATTCTTGTAGCAGTTTTAATCTATACAAAATCTGGAATGATTGGTGTAAAATTAAATGAAATATTAGGTGGAATGGTAGGGGTTGCACAATATATATTACCAATAGGAATATTTGTAATTGCTATAAAGTTAGCCTCAGAGGGAAGCGAGGAACTGAATCCAAAATTAATACAATATGGCATCTTATTAGTTAGTTTATCCATCCTATTTAGTGTGTTTCAAATTTCATCGAGTGAATTACAAATCAATAAAGAATTATCAGAAATTGTAAAAGATGCATATCTTTTAGGCTCTCAAAGTAAAGGAGGAGGAGCCATTGGTGCTTGTGGTGCGGTGCCTCTTACAAAATTACTAGGAAATATAGGAGCTATTATTCTTTGCTTAGGAATTGCTATCATATTAATTGTATTTACCTTTAAAATTAATTTATCGGAATGGATTAATAACTTGCTAGAAAAAGCGGAGGAACGAAAAGAGGAAAGAATGGCAGAAAGAGAGGAATTTCGTAAACAAGTAGAGAAGGAAGAAAGAGAAACACTAGCACAACGTAGAAGAAGAGAGAAGGAAGAAAGATTAGCACAAAAAGAAATAGAAAGACAAGAAAAAGAGCAAATGAGTGAACAAATCAAAATCAACTATGGTGGTACGTTTATGGATAATATAGGAGAAAAGGTTGGATTAAAAAAATATGACCATAGTGGAGAAGATTTAGAACCATTAACCAAACAATCTAAGTTACAAGCTAAACAAGAAAGAAGAAAAATGCAAGTACCAGATATAGATGATACTGCTCCAGAAATGCAACCAGATGTGATTGAAAGTAATTTATTCAAAGATGTAGAAGAACAGAAAGAGGAAAAGACGAAAGCAGTTTTACAATTAGAGCATGCTATGACAGTAGAAGATGAACATTATGAATATCCGCCAATAGAAATCTTGAGTAAAGGTAGTAAAAAAGCCTTACGAGGAGGAGCAAAAGCGTTAACGGATACAGCAACTAAATTACAAAGGACATTACATAGTTTTAATGTTTCAGCAAAAGTAGAAAATGTTTCTGTAGGACCAGCGATTACTCGATATGAATTAAAGCCAGCAGAAGGCGTACGAGTTAGTAAAATTGCCAATTTGGCAGATGATATTGCTCTTAATTTAGCAGCAGAAACCATTCGTATTGAAGCACCTATACCAGGAAAGCAAGCCGTTGGAATTGAAGTGCCAAATTCTGAAAGAGAAGCTGTTCATTTAAGAGAAGTTTTAGATAGTGATACTTTTAGAGATTGTGAATCTAAATTGGCCATTGCCTTAGGAAAGGATGTAGCAGGAAATGTGCAATTAGCAGATATTGCGAAGATGCCACATGTTCTAATTGCAGGTTCCACTGGTTCAGGAAAGAGTGTATGTATCAATACGATTATTACGAGTATCATTTATCATGCCAAACCAAGTGAAGTAAAATTTGTTATGGTAGACCCTAAAGTAGTAGAATTATCTGTCTATAATGGTATCCCTCATTTGTTAATTCCAGTGGTAACAGACCCAAGAAAAGCAGCAGGAGCATTGGCATGGGCAGTACAAGAAATGGATAACCGATACAATTTGTTTGCTGAAAAAGGAGTTAGAGATTTAAAAGGATATAACAAAGCTATTGAAAAAGACGAGAATGTTGGACAATTGCCACAAATTGTGATTATTGTAGATGAGTTAGCAGACTTAATGATGGTAGCTAAGAATGATGTAGAAGATGCTATCTGTCGATTGGCACAAAAAGCAAGAGCAGCTGGCATGCATTTAGTAATTGCGACACAAAGACCATCTGTTGACGTTATTACGGGATTGATTAAAGCCAATGTGCCATCCAGAATCGCCTTTGCGGTATCTTCTCAAGTAGACTCTAGAACAATTCTAGATAGTGTAGGTGCTGAAAAATTGTTAGGAAAAGGCGATATGCTTTATTTTCCATCAGGAGCACCAAAGCCAGCAAGAGTGCAAGGGGCATTTGTGACAGATGATGAAGTAGAAAAAATAGTAGATTTTGTTAAGTCAAATGGCACAGCTACTTATAGTGAAGATATTTTAGAGAGTATCGAAAATAGCAATAAAACAGATAAAGAATTAGCACAAGAAGCAACAGAAGATGATGATACTGACCCATTTTTAATGGAGGCAATTCAAACCGTTGTGGAAACAGGACAAGCTTCTACCTCCTTTATTCAAAGGAGATTTAAAGTGGGTTATGCCAGAGCTGGAAGAATTATCGACCAAATGGAGGAAAGAGGTGTTATCTCTGGTTATCAGGGTAGCAAACCAAGAGAGGTACTCATGTCTTTAGAAAAATGGAATGAATTAAAGATGGGAACAAGTGAGACTGCAGAACAAACCGAAGGATGAGACAAGAGGGACAGGTCTTAATTGTCTCAAAAATCAAATACAAAAATGTAGAAAAAATAACAAAATGATAAAAATGACAAAGATATGAGACATTTGAGACCTGTCCCTCTTGTCTCAATTAACCGAAAGGAGAAAAAATTTGCAAAAGAAAACCGATAAGTTTTTAGATAAACTTGTGAAAAAAGATTATAATAATGAATTAGAAAAGGTTTTAGAAAGAAAATACTTTAATGAAAATACAAAAAGTATTCTTCTTAGTATTTTGTATAAAATTGAAACAGCTTATCAGGATTATGAGACGGTAAAACCGAACATTCAAAGCAAAGAAGAGTTTATGCAAACGATTATATATAGCATCCAAAACAATTGCAATGATATAAAAATTGTAAAATTAAATACAAAAGAAAGAGAAATGTTAGGCAATAAAACTTTTCTAGTAGAAAAAGCCAAAAAGAGAATCATATGTTATCCAATTGAAAGAAAATTATTGTATTGCATTTCTAAAATCGATAAAAAGGAAAGTATTGTAAAAGAAAAGTATGTTATCCTTCATAAGACTTTATCTGACTTACTTAATGTAGGAAATAATATTGATACGGTTGAGCCCATGCGTGATTTTAATGGCTATTCTTGGACAACCCTTCCAAGAGAAATTGAAAGTATCTGTCATAATATTGTTTATCAAAATATTAGAATGTTAGTAGGACATGAATTTTTAGAGGATTGGATAAAAAATCGTGAATATGTGATAGATTATTTAGAATCGTTTAAAAATAGATTAGGAAAACAATATGGAGAAGAACAACAAAAAAAATTGACAGAGATTTTGAATAAACTTTCTGTATTATTGGCTGTTCGATATAATAAAAAATTAAAAAATGAACTACAAAACGAAAAAAAAGAGATAGAAACAAAGTTAGCAAAGATAGAGGATAATCAAGAATTTATTCAAGAAGTTAGTAATGAAAAACGTAAATTAACAAAAGAAATCAAACAAATGGATGAAACACTAAATAATAGAAATATGCTACAAAAAGAATATGAAAAAAGAAATCAATACCTACCAGTACAAGAAAAGATTTTTAGTGTTAGAATTTTATCCCAAATGATGGCAGAGGAAAGGGAAGAAAAAATAAAGAAAATAGAAAAATTGAATATCTTATTAAATCCACAAAAATTTGTAAACTATAAAAAAGAACTAGAAGAAAAAGAAAAATATTTAAAATTATTAAATAAGAAAGAAATAGAAAAAGAAATTGCAATCGATATATTGAAATTACAAAAGATATTTTTACTATGTTATCATACAAAAATAAAAAAGGCAGATACGAAATTAGAATTAATGAAGCTTATTTATGAGTTTAGATATTACTGTTTAATACCATTTAATGATAAAAAGTCGATTGGGCAAATTGAACAAATTAATACGCAAATGCAAAAGGTGCAAAGATTATTAATAAAAAAAGCACAGGAGTTAAAATTAATTGACAGTTTTTCCGAAGAAGAACAAATTAATTATGAAATTTTAAAAAATATTTTTTATGTAAGAGTGATTAATTTAGAAGATTTGTATATTAAATTGATGAAGGAAAAGGATGGCTATTATATTCAATTGTTTGACGATAGTGCTTTTGAAGAAAAAATAGCAATAGAGGGAATCGGCAATTTAAATAAAAAGGATTTGTCTTTTAAAATGAATAAGAAGGTTAAAATTTTTAATTGATAGGGTTTGGAAAATAATTGCGATTTGGCGTTGTTGCATTTCATTTTCAATTTAATCAACGTACCATCGTACGCCTCATAAATTGAAAACTCATGCGCCTAGCCAAATAACAATTATTTTTCAAACTAAGCTTAATAAGAAGAAAGGATGATAAGGGAATGAAGATTACATTTTTAGGAGCAACTAAAACGGTTACAGGCTCTAACTTTTTAGTGGAAGCTTGTGGCAAGAAATTTTTAGTAGATTGTGGCATGTGGCAAGGAAAGGCAGAATTGGAACTACAAAATGCTGAAAAGTTTGAGTTTAATCCCATGGAAATCGATTTCATGTTATTAACACATGCTCATATTGACCACTCAGGAAGAATTCCTAAATTATACAACGAAGGTTACAAAAACAAAATCTATGCCCATAAAGCAACTTGTGATTTATGTGCCTTGATGTTACCAGATAGTGGTCATATTCAAGAAATGGAAAGTGAATGGAAAAATAAAAAAAGAAAAAGAAAAGGAGAAAGAGAGTTACCACCTCTATATACAGCAGAAGAAGCAGCAAGATGTTTGGAGATTTTTGAACCAGTACAATATGATGAAATCATAGAAATCACACCAGATATTCATGTAAGATTTAATGATGCAGGACATATGTTAGGTTCTAGTATTATTGAATTATGGACAAAAGAGGAGGGAAAAGAAACTAAGACAGTATTTACAGGAGATTTAGGAAATAATGATATTCCACTATTAGATTCACCAACCATGATAGAAAATACAGATTATTTGGTGATGGAATCAACCTATGGAAGTAGATTGCATTTAAGAAATGACGAAAAAGCGGAACTTTTCTTAGACATTGTATCCGAAACGTTAGATAATGGGGGAAGTGTTGTCATTCCATCTTTTGCTGTTCGGAAGAACGCAAGAGATTTTGTATGAAATTAATAAATTAAAAGAAATCAAAGATGACCAAGAATTTAGAAGAAAATACAAAACTTTAATGAAATCAAATGTCTATGTCGATAGCCCTTTAGCCATATCAGCAACAGAGGTATTTAGAGAAAATACCAATCTATTTGAAGACCAGATTCAAGAAGAAATCATGAAGGGGGATAACCCACTTGAATTTCCAGGACTAAAATTTACCCAAACAGCAGACGAATCAAAAGCTTTAAATGAAGATGATACACCAAGTATTATCATATCAGCAAGTGGGATGTGTGATGTCGGAAGAATCAAACATCATTTAAAACACAATCTATGGAATCCAAAATCTACCATACTATTTGTCGGCTACCAAGCACCAGGAACCTTAGGTCATAGTATTGTCAATGGTGCCAAAACAGTAAAAATATTTGGGGAAGAAATAGCAGTAAATGCTAGAATAGAATACATCGAAGGATATTCAGGTCATGCTGACCAAAAAGGTTTAATGGACTTTATCTATTCTTTTATCAACAAACCAAAACATATCTTTCTAGTACATGGGGAAGAAGAAGCACAAAACGTATTGGCACAAAAAATAGAAACAGAAGCACGGAATTGGTGTTTCCATTACTGAATTTGGAGAAACCTATGAAATCAATGGCATAGAAAATAAAATAGAAATGACACATAAGATAGAAAGAAAAGTAAACAAAACAATAAGAAATGAAGTAATAGACAGATTAGAAAAATTAAAAGAAGAAATCAAAGATATGGATGCCTATGTTAGACAAGATATGGATGACGATAAATTGAGAGATGAGGACATCTTTAGAATTAATGAAAAAATGAAAGAATTAGAAAGACAAATTATAAATGTAATAGAAGGATAGGGACATTATCTACGTCCCCATGTCCTATCTTCTAAAGAAAAGTGACAAAAA